>NZ_DKSQ01000098.1:79413-94444 GCF_002472765.1 Empedobacter sp. UBA7252 | reverse complement strand
TCTTAACTTTCTTAACTTTCTCCTTATTTATACTGATTTTCGTAATATTTTTGGTAATCGCCAGATGTTACATTTTCTAGCCATTCTTTGTTTGATAAAAACCAATCAATTGTTAGACTCAAACCTTGCTCAAACGTTACAGATGGTTTCCAGCCTAATTCTTCGTTAATTTTAGTCGCATCAATTGCATAACGTAAATCGTGTCCTGGACGATCTTTCACAAATGTGATTAATTGTTCTGAAGTTCCTGCTTCTTTCCCTAATTTTTCATCCATTTGCTTGCACAATTCTTTCACCAAATCGATGTTTTTCCACTCGTTGAAACCTCCTACATTGTAAGAACCTCCATTTTTTCCTTCATGGAAAACTAAATCAATCGCTTTGGCATGATCGATCACAAATAACCAATCGCGTGTATATTTTCCATCTCCATAAATTGGAAGTGGATTTTCGTTCAAAATATTATGAATACACAATGGAATCAACTTTTCTGGAAAATGATTTGGTCCGTAATTATTTGAACAATTTGTCATCACAATTGGTAAACCATAGGTATCATGATAAGCTCTTACAAAATGATCCGAAGATGCTTTTGAAGCTGAATATGGTGAATGCGGATCATAAGAAGTTTCTTCCGTAAAAAAACCTTCATCTCCCAAAGCGCCAAAAACCTCATCTGTCGAAACATGATGAAAACGTTTTCCTTCGAAATTATTGTTCCAAATTGTTTTTGCAGCATTCAATAAGTTTACTGTTCCAATCACATTTGTCATCACAAAATCCAACGGATTTGTAATAGAACGATCCACGTGAGATTCGGCAGCTAAATGAATAACTCCATCTGGTTGATGTTTTTCAAAAACTTCTACTATATGTTTTGCGTCCGTAATATCAGCTTTTACGAATTCGTAATTTGATTTACTTTCGATATCTTTCAAATTCTCTAAATTTCCTGCATATGTCAACGCATCAAGGTTGATGATTTTCGTTTCAGGATATTTTAAGACAAATTCTCTTACAACGTGAGAACCGATAAATCCAGCTCCTCCAGTAATTAAAATAGTTTTCATAGTATTTTTATAATCGTTTATCAACTTCTTCTTTAGGCAAAGCCCCTTTTACATCATAAATCACTCCATTTTCTTTTAAATAATCAGATAACTGAAGATTTAAAAATTCGTCGTGCGAAACAGTCAAAATAATGGCATCAAATTTAGATCCTTCAACAAGTTCAGGATGACATTTTATTCCATATCCCTGCATCACCTCATCTGGGTTAGCCCAAGGATCTAACGTTATCACTTCTATTCCATATTCTTCTAAAGCATGAATTACGTCAATTGCTTTCGAATTACGAATATCAGGGCAATTTTCTTTAAAGGTAATTCCTAAATTTAGAACTTTTGCTCCTTTTACTTTAATATCGTTATTTATTAACAATTTAACAACTTGCGAAGCTACAAAAGCTCCCATCGAGTCATTTAATCGTCTTGCTGCAAGAATTAATTCAGAATAATAACCAATTTCTTGTGCTTTTTGAGCCAAATAAAATGGATCTACGCCAATACAATGTCCTCCCACAAGACCTGGTTTGAACGGTAAAAAATTCCATTTTGTTCCAGCTGCTTCTAAAACATCATTTGTATCAATATCCATTAGCGAAAAAATCTTCGATAATTCATTGATAAATGCAATATTGATATCACGCTGCGAATTTTCGATCACTTTTGAAGCTTCTGCCACCTTGATTGTAGGTGCTAAATGAGTCCCAGCAACAATTACAGATTTATATAAATCATCAACAATTTTTCCAATTTCTGGAGTTGAACCTGATGTTACTTTTAAAATTTTCTCAACCGTATGTTTTTTATCTCCAGGATTAATTCGCTCTGGCGAATATCCCGCATAAAAATCTTGGTTAAACTTCAATCCCGAAAATTGTTCCAATACTGGAATACATTCTTCTTCTGTAACACCTGGATAAACCGTTGATTCGTAAATAACAATATCATTTGGTTTTAAAACTTTCCCTACTGTTTCTGAAGACTTTTTAAGCGGTGTTAAATCAGGTCGATTATTCTTATCTACAGGAGTTGGAACGGTTACAATAAAAATTGTAGCATCTCTAATATCTTCTGTATTTGAAGAGCAAAACAATCCTGCACTTCGACTACGCTCAGTGTCCATTTGAGATTCTTCGACAAGCTCAGAATGTGAATTAAAAGGGTTTTGTTTAACTAAAACATTTTGTAGAACATTATTTTCAACTTCTAAAGTTGAATCTATTCCATTATTTAATTCAGCAATACGTTTCTGATTGATATCAAACCCAACAACAGGGTATTTTGTTGCAAATAATCGAGCCAAAGGTAAACCTACGTAACCTAAACCGATAACCGCTATTTTATGTTGTTGATTCATTTATTATAATATTTTCTGTACCATTGTACAAAGTTATACACTCCTTTGTCAACAGGATAATTAGGATTATAACCAAATGTATCTTTCAAATCTTGGACATCTGCCCATGTTTGATTGACATCTCCTGCTTGCATCGGATACATTTCTAAAATAGCTTTTTCACCTGTCGAATGTTCAACTTCTTTGATAAAATCCATTAATTGAACAGGTTTACTATTTCCTATATTGTATAATTGGTATTTTTCGTTTGTATTTTTATCTTCAAGTATTTTATCAATTCCTTGAATAATATCGTCAATATATGTGAAATCGCGTGATAAATCGCCGTGATTGAATACTTTTAAAGGTTGATGATTTAAGATTGCATCTGTAAACAAAAACATTGCCATATCTGGTCGTCCCCAAGGTCCATAAACGGTAAAAAAACGTAAACCTATCGTTTGGAAATCGTACAAATGACTATACGCATGCGCCATTAACTCGTTTGCTTTTTTGGTCGCCGCGTATAAACTAATGGGATGATCGACATTTTGATCGGTAGAAAATGGAACATCCGAAGAGTTTCCGTAAATACTTGAACTGCTTGCGTACAATAATTTTTTGACGTTGTAATTTCGGCAACATTCTAAAATATTTAGAAAACCAACCAAATTACTTTGTCCATAGGCATCAGGATTTTCGATACTATAACGAACACCAGCTTGTGCTGCCATGTTAACAACCGCATCAAACGAATAATCTTTGAAAAGTTGGACTAAAGCTTCTTTGTCTTCTAAATTCATTCGATAGAAAATCATCTTTTCTTCGTGTTTAGAAGAAAGAACTTTCTGATCAAAATTTGAAGCATATTCTTGATTGATTCCTAATTCTTTTAATCGATCATATTTTAACTGAACAGTGTAATAATCGTTAATATTATCAATTCCAACAACGTTGATATTTTTTCCGATTAATTTTTCAGCTAAATGATAGCCAATAAAACCAGCTACACCGGTAATAAGAACGGTTTTCATTATTTCTCCTTTTCAGAAGTTGCCACAACTTTTCTTAAGCCTGAACTCGAAAAGCGATGCGTGCGCTTGTTGTAGTAAATTTGAATATTATTGTCTAAACAATATTGTTTTCCGGTAAAGTCGATATTTCGGTATTCTTCCCCAATAATTCTAACATTAATTGGTAAAGCACTTAGCATATCAAACAAATCTTGTTCGGTTTCGTAGGGAATGATTTCGTCGACATATCGACAACCTTCTAATTGAATATAACGCTCTACAATAGATTGCGTAGGACTATTTTTGGAAGGATCTACACTTGCAGGATCTGTATTAAGTCCTACAATTAAGTAGTCGCATTGTCTTTTGGCTTCTTCGAGCATCATGATATGACCTGCATGAAGAAGGTCAAATATACCGAATGTAATTCCCGTTGTCATTTTATAATACTATTGTTGGAACGACAAATTTACGGATTTATATTGAATTAATTTTAAACTTTTATGACATAAAAAAAGCACTCAAATCGAGTGCAAAATATTTAAATTAATTCAGAATTTCTTTTTTCTAAATGCGTGTAAACATTCTTTACTTCCTGTGAATATTCTTTTTGTAGAATTAAATTCGCGGTTGGGGTATTCACAAAAATGGTATTTTGCAAACCTACAAAAGAAGTATAAACATCTGTTCCAATCACCATGTTTCCATTACGGTCGACATAATGTCCGTTCATCACAAAATAATCATACAAGGATTCGAAAGAACCTAAATCATTCCAAACAAATTTTGCTGGAACTACTTTTATCTTCTTGCTTCGTTCCATTACGGCATAATCGATACTATTTGATGGAATATTCATTGAAAGTTCTTCGTTCAATTCTCCGTTGATATTTTCAGACCATGCTATTTTAGACGCTTCGTAAATTTCTTTTTCAAATTTCTTTAACTCTTTCAATAAAACTCTCGCTTTGAAACAAAACATTCCACTGTTCCACAAAAAATTTCCTTGCTCGATAAAATCTTGCGCCGTAATATGGTTGGGCTTTTCGCGGAAAGAAAGTACGTTATCGCCTTTGTGCTCAATATAGCCATACCCTGTTTCTGGTCGTGTTGGATGCACTCCAAATGTGACAATATAGTCATTTTGTGCTAAATCGATTGCTCTATTCATCGCTTCTTGATAAGCTTCCATATCTTCAATCAAATGATCAGATGGTGTCACAATTAGAATATCATCATCCTCAACTGCTAAAGCTGCAAATGCAATTGCCGCTGCAGTATTACGTGGAACAGCTTCTACAATTTTTGTGTATTCAACATTCATTTTATCAAGTACTTCTTGACTTAAATGGTCATTATCTTTATTCCCAATCACCATTAATTTATCAGCAATTGGACGATTTCTCTGAATCGTTAACTCAAATAAAGATTGCCCATTAAACAGAGGTAAATATTGTTTGGGATGACTTTTTCGTGAAAGTGGCCAAAGTCTACTCCCAACACCACCAGATAAGATCACATTATAAATACACATAAATTCTTCTAATTCGAACTCGTAAAGATATTAAAAACTACTATATCATAACATTCTATTATGATTTTTCTTTTAAACACAAAAAAAGCGTTCAAAATTGAACGCTTTAAAGTATTAGTATTGATTTTATTAAATCATCGAAATACGTAGTGTATTGGTAATTCCTTTCTCAAATGCTGGCATTGCATTCAGATTGATGATATAATCACCATATTCTACATAACCCTCATTTTTCGCTAAAATATTGACCTCTGTAACCGTTTGATCCGTAGATGTATCGCGAGGATCGTAATTGATTGATTTTACACCCCATAACAAATTCAACATACGGTTGATTCGTTTACTTGGATTGAAAACCAAAATAAATGAATTTGGACGATGAGAAGAAATTTGGAAAGCGGTATAACCAGAATACGTCAACGTTGCAATTGCTTTCGCTCCTGTATCTTCTGCCATTTTAGCTGCATTATAACAAACCATATCAGTTACGAAACGTTCGTTTTTGATCTTTGGTTTGTGCTCAGGTACATGTACGTGATCATCATCTTCAACAGTTTGAAGAATTTTTGTCATTTTCTCGATAACTTGTACAGGATATTGTCCTACAGAAGTTTCTCCAGATAACATTACCGCATCTGCTCCATCAAAAACTGCATTTGCAACGTCAGAAACCTCAGCACGAGTTGGTGTTAAACTCGAAATCATAGTTTCCATCATTTGTGTTGCAACAATAACTGGTTTACGCGCTAATTTCGCTTTGTCAATTAATTGTTTTTGCGCTTTTGGAACGATTTCAAACGGAACCTCAACTCCTAAATCTCCACGAGCAACCATTAATCCATCCGAAAATTCTAAAATATCATCAATATTTTCTAATGCTTCTGGTTTTTCGATTTTAGAGATAATTGGAATTTTTACTGTTCCATTTTCTTTGATAAATTCTGATAAATCTTTTACATCTTGTCCAGAACGAACGAAAGATAATGCAAACCAATCGACACGATTTTCGATTGCGAATTTTGCATCTTCTTTATCTTTTTCTGTTAGAGCAGGTAAAGAAATATTGGTATTTGGTAAGTTAACTCCTTTTTTAGAACGTAATGGACCTCCTTGAATCGTTTCTGCTTTTACAGTATCTGTTCCGTTTGTCTCGATTACTTTGAAGATTAATTTTCCGTCATCAATCAAAATATTTTCTCCCACTTGCACATCTTGCGCAAACTTTTTGTACGTCATAAAAACTTTTTCTTTCGTTCCTACAACATCTTCGTTGGTGAAAGTTAAAATTTCTCCTGGATTGATTACGAAATCTTCGTGTTCCATTTTTCCAATACGCAACTTAGGTCCTTGTAAATCCGCTAAAATTGCTGTATTGTAGCCATGATCGTTATTTAATTGATGAATTGTTTCAATCTTACGTTTCACATCCGCATAGTCTGCGTGCGAAAAGTTGATACGGAACACATCTGTTCCTTTTCTCATCATTTCTAATAAAATCTCTGGACTATCGGTTGCCGGACCTAAAGTCGCGACAATTTTTGTCTTTTTAAGATATTGTCTATCGTAAATCATAATTTTTCCCTTTTTTTTTGCACAATATTTTGTTAGAAAACCAATTGATCTGCATTGCTAATCAAATCGATATCTATTTTTTTGATCGTTCTTATAAAATCTTTTTCTACAAATGGTAGTTGAAGATATTGTAGTTCATCTTCCCAACCAGAGATTTTTACTACATAGTTGCAATCCTTGTAATTTGGCACAAGAATAACGCTCTCTTTGAAAAGATTTGATAAATCTACTTCATTTTTTTTAAAATCGTATTGATTTGGAGTATTTTTAATGATATGATAATCTATTTTATTTGCTTCATCTAACCATTGATAGGTTTCGAAAAAATAAGTATGCTCATCTAACCGAATATCCAAATCGTGAATACGCTCAAAACGCGTATCAAAAGTAGAGTTGAGATGGAAAATAAATTGTGTAGAAGTGTTAAAACTAGAATTTACGCCTATGAGATGAAAATCTATCCAATCATCATATAAGAGTAATTCTGCCATGTTTCTAAACTTTTTCTATTTTCTTTTGTAGCGAATAATAGGCGCGTTTTGCTGCGCTTTCTTCCGCTTTCTTTTTAGAAGTTCCTCTCCCTTTCGAGATGACTTTATCATTGAGACGAATAACTGACACAAAAACTTGCAAATCTTCTGCGTTTTGCTCCTCAAATGTATTGAATCTTATCGTATTTCTCGTTTTTTGACTCCATTCCAAAATCAACGATTTGTGACTTGTAATCGTGTGCTCCAAACGATCTAAATCCGCATAAGGGTCAATAATTTTGATTTGAATAAATTTTTGTACTGCAGCTATGCCTCCATCAACATAAATTGCACCAACCAAAGCTTCCAACATATCACCATTTACGTCTTCACCCAAATTGTTATGATTGTTCATTGGATCCAAATAATCTAACAAACCAAGTTGTTTGGAAACGGCATTCAATTGCTTACGCGAAACAATTTTAGAGCGCATTTTTGTCAAATAACCTTCTTGTTGATCGGGCGCTTTGTAGTATAAGTACATTGCTGCAGAAGCACCAAGTAATGCATCTCCTAAAAACTCTAATCTTTCAAAGTTTATACTGTTTCCATTTTCATCTTTTTTCTGTGCAGATCTGTGGGTAAATGCTTCTTTAAAAACCTCAACATTGCGAGGAGTATAACCCAAAATCGACTTCAAAAATTTCAAAAAAGGATCAGATGAATTTGAATCATCACGATGATTTTTAAAAGAAAATAATTTTTTTAAGAAAGACATTACTTATACTTCTTAAATATCACACAAGCATTGTGACCACCGAAACCAAAAGTATTACTCAATGCATAATCTACATTTTTCTCTTTTGCTTTATTAAATGTATAATCGATTTTCGGATCAAGATTTTCATCATCCGTAAAATGATTAATTGTTGGTGGAACGATACTGTTATTGATTGCTCCAATAGCCGAAATCGCTTCAATAATCCCTGCACCACCTAATAAGTGACCAGTCATAGATTTTGTTGAATTGATTTGAATATTATAAGCATGTTCTCCAAATAATTTTTGAATAGCTTTAGATTCTGCAATATCACCTAATGGTGTAGATGTTCCGTGCATATTGATATGATCCACGTCTTCTACGCTGATATTGGCATCTAATAAAGCTTCTTTCATCACATTTAATGCGCCTACTCCCTCTGGATGTGGTGCTGTAATATGGTGAGCATCTGCTGTCATTCCTGTTCCTACTAATTCTGCATAAATGGTAGCTCCACGCGCAATAGCATGTTCGTACTCTTCTAACACAATACATCCAGCTCCTTCTCCCATTACAAAACCGTCACGGTCTTTGTCGAATGGTCTTGAAGCAGTTTGTGGATCATCATTTCGTGTAGATAACGCATGTAATGCATTGAAACCTCCAATACTTGATGCTGTAATCGCAGCTTCTGAACCTCCTGTTACAATTGCTTCTGCTTTTCCAAGTCTTAATAACATATAAGCGTCAATAATTGCATTTGTTGAAGAGGCACATGCCGAAACAGTTGTATAATTAGGTCCCATAAGACCAAATTCCATTGAAATATGACCAGGCGTGATATCTGCAATCATCTTAGGGATAAAGAAAGGATTGAAACGTGGTGTTCCATTTCCTGTCGCGTAATTCGAAACTTCTTCTTCAAAAGTTTTAATTCCACCGATACCAGATCCCCATATAACGCCGATACGCTCTTTGTTTACATTTGTATCTTCTAAGATTCCACTGTGTTTTATTGCCTCTCTAGCTGCAATAATTCCCAATTGGGCACAACGGTCAATTTTTCTTGCCTCTTTACGATCAAAATGATCTTCGATATTGAAGTTTTTGATCTCACAAGCAAATTGTGTCTTAAAAAGAGTTGCGTCAAAAAGCGTAATAGGCGCAGCGCCACTTACACCATTCACTAATCCATTCCAGTATTCTTGGTATGAATTTCCGATTGGTGTTAGCGCGCCTAAACCTGTTACTACTACTCTTTTTAATTCCATAAAATAGGAACTATTACTTGTTTAAGTCTTCGATGTATGTTACAGCTTGACCTACAGTTGAAATTTTTTCTGCTTGATCGTCTGGAATTTGGATATCAAATTCTTTTTCGAATTCCATGATTAATTCTACTGTGTCTAATGAATCAGCTCCTAAATCGTTAGTGAAACTTGCTTCTAGCGTAACTTCGCTTTCGTCAACTCCTAATTTATCTACGATAATCGCTTTCACTCTTGATGTAATGTCAGACATAATTTTCTAATTTTAATTGTTGTAAACTAGTGCAAAAATATAAAACTTATATTAAATACAAGCTTTTTTTTATATGCACGCATAAGAACTTGGAAATATATGGTGAATAAACATGCACGAAAACGTTTAAGTGAATGACATAAGTCAAATTTTTCACGCTTCTTTTTATTGTAACTTTGTACAAAGTTTTTACCTTTAAAATTTTAAAAATACTTTAAAAATCACAAAAATGAGCATAGAATTGGCATCTTACGGAATAAAAAATTCCAAAATTAACTATCAATTATCTCCTGAAGAGCTTACAGAGAAAATGATAGAATTAGGACAGGGAGAAATTACATCTTCTGGAGCAGTAAATATGTTAACCGGAGAATTTACAGGACGTTCTCCTAAAGATCGTTTTATTGTTAAAGACGAAATCACTGCAGAAAACGTTTGGTGGGATGGAAACATCAATATTCCTTTCGATTCTGATAAATTTGACGCTTTATACGATAAAGTTGTTGAGCATTTAAGCAACCGCGAAATTTATGTACGTGATGCTTTTGCTTGTGCTGACGATGCATACAAAACAAAAATTAGAGCAATTACAGAAACTCCTGCAGCTAATTTATTTATCTATAACATGTTTATCCGTCCAACAGAAGAAGAATTAAAAAACTTTGGTGATGCTGAATGGACAATTATCAATGCACCAACTTTTGTTGCAGATGCAGACGAAGATGGTACAAGACAACACAATTTCTCTATCTTAAATTTTAAACGTAAAATCGTTTTAAACGGAGGAACTGGTTATACAGGAGAAATGAAAAAAGGTATTTTTTCTGCCTTGAACTTCATCATGCCCGTATTTAGAAATACTTTACCAATGCACTGTTCTGCTAACTCAGGTGAAAACGGAGATACAGCAATGTTCTTTGGATTATCTGGTACAGGAAAAACAACTTTATCGGCAGACAAAAACAGACGTTTAATTGGTGATGATGAACATGGATGGACAGAAGATAATACTGTTTTCAATTTTGAAGGTGGTTGTTATGCAAAAGTAATTAACTTATCTCCAGAAGGTGAGCCAGAAATTTTTGCTGCAATCAAAGATGGAGCTTTATTAGAAAACTGTAAATTAATTCCAGGAACTAACGAGGTTGATTTTACAGATACATCTATCACAGAAAACACACGTGTTTCTTATCCAATTGATTATATCGAAAATATTGCAGTTCCATCTGTAGGAAAAAATCCTAAAAACATTTTCTTCTTATCGTTTGATGCTTACGGAGTTTTCCCTCCAATTGCAAAATTAAACCCAGATCAAGCAGCTTACTTGTTTATCTCTGGATATACATCTAAAGTGGCTGGTACAGAAGCTGGTGTTACAGAGCCTCAAACTACATTCTCTACATGTTTTGGTGCGCCATTTATGCCGTTACACCCAACTAAATATGCTGAAATGTTGAGCGATAAAGTTGAAAAAACTGGTGTAAATGTTTGGTTAATCAACACAGGTTGGAATGGTAAAAAAGAACGCATGTCTTTAAAAGATACACGTGCGGTTATCAATGCCGCTTTAAATGGAGATTTAGACAACGTAGAATTCAAAAAAGATCCTTATTTTGGGTTTGAAGTTCCAGTTGCAATCGAAGGTGTTGCTTCAGAAAAATTAAGTCCAGCTACTTCTTTTGATTCTACAGCAGCATACGAAGCAAATGCAAAAGAATTAGCCGATAAATTTAAAGCGAACTTCAAGAAATTTGAAGAGTTTGCAACGGCTGATTTATTAGCTGGTGGACCAACGATTTAAGATTAAAACTGTGATTTAGATTGAGGTTAAGATTGAGTTTTTAACTCATTTTGAAAATCAGAAATAAATATAAAACCGAGCAAATTGCTCGGTTTTTTTTATGTTTTTAAACTTTTGAAGATTCGTAGAAATAGATGATTGTTTGATATAAAAATCAATAGCTTACTCATAGTTTTTTCATCTTTGATGAAATTACATTTTCAAGTAAAAATCCTTTGTCAACTTAATATAATCTTCTGTGTATTGATGACGATCGACTTCGATAATTAATTCTTTTTCTTCTACTTCTTTTTCATGAAAACTAAATTCTAATAACACACGTTTTGTTAACGTTGTCGAATTCCCTTTGATATAAACGACACGAGATAGTTTTAAAGCATTTTGAGCAGCTATCGTACAAAAACCATCCATTTGATCGTATGGAATTATAAAACTTGCTAATCCGCCTTTTTGTAGTAATTCAGCCGTTTTTTTGATTAGCTCTTCAAATGTTAAGGTTTCTTGCTGCCGTGCTTGTTTACGCGCATCAAAATCAACCGTATCATTCACCACAAAAAAAGGTGGATTACTGACAATCAAATCATATTTTTTATTGGTTGAATAATCTTGAAGCGATGAATTAAAAATGGTTAATCGATCTGAAAAAGGTGCATTATCGAAATTTTCTTTTGCTTGTAAAAAAGCAGCGTTATCAATTTCTATTGCATCAATCATCGAATGAGGAAAACGTTGCGCTAACATCAACGAAATTAATCCAGTTCCTGTACCAATATCTAAAATAGTATTTCCATTTTTTAAATCAGCCCAAGCACCAAGTAAAACACCATCTGTGCCTACTTTCATTGCGGTTTTGTCTTGAAAAATTTCGAATTGTTTGAATCGAAAAGGTTTTCTATTCATTGCAAGGAATCAAAATGTAGAATGTTGTACCAACAGAAATTTCAGTTTCGAAACGAATTGTTCCATCATAATCGTCAATAATTTTTTTCACCATTGGCAAACCAATTCCCATTCCACTATTCTTTGTTGTAAACTTTGGAACAAAAATAGAATCTTGTGATTCGACAGGAATTCCATTCCCGTTATCTTGAATGGTTATATGCAAAAAACCATCCACTAAAAACACATCTACTTTAACTTTCGCTATACGAGATTTCGGAATAGATTGAAACGCATTCTTTGTAATATTGGTGATAATTCGATTCAAATATTGTTTATCAAAAGTCATCATGATGATGTTGGGAGAATAATTAAATTCGATAAACTCCAATGGAAAAACATATAGCGCATTTTTTATGACGTCTACCACATCAATTTTTGCATCTTTACGAGAAGGCATTTTAGCAAAATCTGAAAAAGCTTCGGCTATCGCAGAGATGGTATCAATTTGTTGCAATAAAATATTAGTTGTTCGCATCGTCTTTTCTTCAAGATTTGGATCATTTACATCAAATTTTCGCATATAATTCTGTAGCATTAATCGCATTGGTGTTAATGGATTCTTGACTTCATGCGCAACTTGTTTCGCAAAATCTCGCCATGCTTCTTCTCGTTCTTGCTTAGCCAACAAATCAGATTGTTCTTTTAATCGAAATAGCATATCATTATAGGAGTCGACCAGAACTTTTATTTCATCGTTACCATCGTAACGAATCGGCATATTGTTTACAATAACTTCTGTTTCGCGAATACGATCTGCAAACGACCAAAGTTTATTAAGCGTACGTTTAGTAACAAAATAGACCGCAAATGTTCCAAACAAAAGAATAACTCCAAAAGCCAATCCATAACTACCAATTAATGTAAACATGTCTTGTTGTAAAAAATCTTGGTTAGATTGATAAGGTAGACAGAGAACAGCAATATTTTCGTTGTAATAATTTTTGATATTACTATAAGACGAATAAACATTGTTATCGTAAGCCGTATCTTTATTCGTTACAATAAAATCATTTGATTTTTGTAGTTGGTCTAATATTTTCTGAGGTAAAACATCATAAGTCGTTGAAACTGGCTGTGTGGTTAAAATTTTATTACCACGCAAATCATAAATTACAATATCGGTTTTATTGATATCACCGATGCGAAGAAAACCATCTTCTAAAATGTCATGAATATTATCTTTGCTTGCTATCCCAGGGTAATTATCCATTTCATAATCTATCGCAGATTCTACCGCTCTAACTTTTCGTTTGAGAATATCTTCGTGATATTGTTTAGTTTGTGCATTGAAATGATTGGCAGTAATCAGCAAGATAGCTCCTGCTGTAAATAACAAAATCGTTACCATATAAATGATAATACGAACGGGTAGCGATAGGTTATTTTTTTTTCTAATCATTTTATTTTTGGAATAATCTTTTGACGTATTTTCCTAAGATATCAAATTCTAAATTCATTGTATCGCCAACTTTCACTTGATTAAGGTTTGTAAACTCCCAAGTATATGGAATAATTGCAACCGAAAACTGCCCTACTTTACTGTCAACAACTGTTAAACTAATTCCGTTAAGACAAATCGAACCTTTTTCTACTGTAACATTTCCAGACGATGCTTCATCATATTCTACTGTAACAAAAAAGCTACCATTTTGGTTTTCTATCGAAACAATTTTTCCGGTTTGATCTACATGACCCTGCACAATGTGACCATCGATACGACCATTGAATTGCAAACATCGTTCTAAATTGATCAAATCACCTTCTTTTAAAGTGTTAAAATTTGTTTTTTGTAAGGTTTCCTCTATAGCAGTAACTTTATAAAGTCCATCTTTGAAATCAACAACCGTTAAACAGACTCCATTATGTGCAACACTTTGATCAATTTTTAATTCATCACAAAAATCAGCTTCAATCCATAAATGTAAATTAGATTGCTCTTTCTCTGCTTTTATAAGCTTTCCTACTCCTTCTACGATTCCTGTAAACATGATGTTATTTTTGGTGAAATTAATAATTAATTTAAACTTATAAAATGAAAAAGGGATGATTTTAAAACATCATCCCTTAAAATATATTATAACTCTGTAATAATTTTTACTCTACAGTAACAGATTTTGCCAAGTTACGAGGCTGATCTACATTCTTACCTAATTTAACAGCAATCCAGTACGATAATAATTGTAATGGAATAGCTGTTAGGATTGGTGAGAATTCTTCTGCTGTTTCTGGGATTACTACGTAATCATCTGCCATAGCAGTTACTTGCTCATCACCATCATTAACAATTGCAATTACTTTGGCGCTACGTGATTTAATTTCTTGAATATTAGAAACTACTTTTTCGTAATAACCTTTTTTCGTTGCAATAACGATAACTGGCATATTTTCGTCCAATAACGCAATTGGCCCGTGCTTCATCTCTGCTGCTGGATAACCCTCTGCGTGGATATATGAAATCTCTTTCAATTTTAATGCTCCTTCTAAAGCCGATGGATAGTTGTATCCACGTCCTAAATAAATTGCATTTCTGTTGTCTTTGTATTTTTCTGCGATTTGATCAACAACCCCTTCACAGTTGTCTAAAATTTGTTGAACTAAATCTGGGATACGCTCTAATTCTCGTGTTAACAATGTAAATTTCTCTGTTGATAATTCACCGTTTTGTTTACCTAATTTTAAGGCAATCAATGCTAAAATTGTTAACTGAGCTGTAAATGCTTTTGTTGATGCAACACCAATTTCTGGTCCTGCATGTGTATAAGCACCAGCATCTGTAATACGAGCAATAGAAGAACCTACAACATTGTTGATTCCAAAGATAAATGCACCATTTTCTTTTGCTAATTTAAGTGCTGCCAATGTATCTGCTGTTTCTCCAGATTGAGAAATTGCAATCACGACATCGTGTTTATTGATGATTGGATTGCGGTAACGGAACTCAGATGCATATTCTACTTCTACAGGAATACGAGCGAAATCTTCGATCATGTATTCTGCAACCAAACCTGCATGGTAAGA
>NZ_DKSQ01000098.1:78950-79382 GCF_002472765.1 Empedobacter sp. UBA7252 | reverse complement strand
CAATGATGATACGTTTTGCATTCAAGAATTTTTCTTGATGATCCCAAATACCAGCCATTTTAATAATGCCTTCGTCTACTAATAAACGTCCACGCATTGTATCACGAATAGAACGAGGTTGTTCGTTGATTTCTTTTAACATGAAATGCTCGTAACCACCTTTTTCAATCGCTTCAATATTTAATTGTAACTCTTGAACATCTAAAGAAACTGCTTCGTTATTTTGGATTGTACGTACATCTACTTCTTTGTCTAAAGTAATTGTTGCCATATCACCATCTTCTAAATAAACCGCATCTTTTGTAAACTCAATAAACGGAGAAGCATCAGAAGCTACAAAAAATTCGTTTTCTCCAATACCAATTGCCAATGGAGAACCTAAACGTCCTACAACAATTGTATTTGCTTCTTCTTTGTCTAAAACTGCAATCG
>NZ_DKSQ01000098.1:35276-78879 GCF_002472765.1 Empedobacter sp. UBA7252 | reverse complement strand
TTTGTCTAAAACTGCAATCGCATATGCTCCAATCACTTCATTCAAAGCTAAACGAACTGCATCAGTTAAATTTAAGTTCTGTTCTTCTTGAAATAATTGAATAAAGTTTACTAAAACTTCTGTATCCGTATCACTATGAAAAACGTACCCTTTGTCTTTTAGTAATTGTTTGATTGATTCATAATTTTCGATAATTCCGTTATGAACCAATACCAAACGTCCATTATTAGACATATGAGGATGAGAGTTTACATCATTTGGAACACCATGTGTTGCCCAACGTGTATGCCCAATTCCTAAATGAGGTGTTTTATCTAAATTTGCTGATTTATCTTCTAAATCTGAAACTTTTCCTTTTGTTTTTACCAATTCAAAATCGGTACCAGTAGAAAGAACTAAACCTGCACTATCATATCCACGATATTCTAGTCTTTTTAGTCCATTAATAATAATTGGGTACGCTTCGCGATGTCCAATATATCCTACAATTCCACACATAATATTTTATAGTATTTTAGTTAAATTCGTTAAATATAATACGCCCTATTTTTGAGAGTAATATACCAATAATTTCAGCTTTTTATCCGCTACTTCCGAATTATTTCCATGTAAAACAATTCTGTATGGATTATAAGCTCTATCATTTTGATAAGGATTTGTACTATTAATCGTAGTTGCATCGCTAACAGATGTTATAAAATTACCTATTGTAATAAACATCGTTTGATCTTTAAACTCATTTCCTTTCTCTAACATGCTTTTTAGATGTTTCGTGATATCAATTGTATAATAATCCGTATCTCCTTTTACAATAGGATTAAAGTGAACTGATGTAGGGTATGAATTATAGAATTCTAAAACGTCTGCATACAATTCATTTATAACTTTATCATCTTTTTTGTAGTTATTCCAAGCTACTAAATAAGGCGGTTTTGGAAAACTAGTTGAACCATCAATATAGAATTTTAATTTTGCTCCAAGAATCACAATATTACTTTTTGTCATCTCAGATTTTAATTCATCTAATTGCGTTTGATTGAATTTTAATTTTGCATAATTTCCACTCATTCCGCTTAAATACAATCTCGCGTCACCATTCACTTCATCGGGTTTGATTGTAGAATAAGTAGAACCTACTGCATTATTCACAATTTGAGAAGCAATAATATTGGCATTATTTGCAGTACCAGAATTCCACTGATTTGTCATATCAAAAGCATAAGTAGCACTCAAACGTTCTTTATAATTTGTGTCTGAACTTGTTTTTGCTGTCGGATTTTTATATGAATAATACATCTTCAAGTCAATTTTATTTGGATTAAAATTGACAATAAATCCATTTGATTCTTCAACAGAAAACTCTAAACCTTTGATATTTTCACGAATAAATGTTGCGTAATCAGAAAGTAATCCTGTTTTTGAATTTTTAATAATTTTTTCGTCAAAATAATCTGGATCTAAAGAAACTTTGTAACCAGGAACAACCTCAGAAATATTAGAAGTTCCAGTTTTCTGTTTAACAACTTTTCCTGTTACTGTTTTTCCAATTGTTGCTTTTCCGATTACTCTCGAATTAACAGAAATTGGCGACTCAAGTCCACTTAGTGTTGAAAAATATTTTGTGTCTTTATATAAGACCGTATTAATGTCTTTAATTTTCAACGTCATTGTCAAATCCTTATTCCCATACAAAGAGTCTACTGCATACTTTGTTGTAATTTGAATTGTATCTGTATCATTTGGTTTCTCTCCTGGTTTAGAAAGATTGATCGTATCTTTAGAAATTGGATCTTTAGTTGTACTGTAATAAACTGGAATTACCAAATTCACAGAATCTACTTTAGGTTCTGTTCCAAAATCCTGATCACCAGCATTTGAAGACGAAGGTCTAATTTGTGTATAAAACTTAGAAGATGTAGAACCAAAAATTGGTTCGTTGTACACACCAAAAGCTCCATTTTGAAGTACAAATTTATCTGTACGAAGCGTATCAAAATTTGCATTAAAAGCAATAACATCTAAGGATTTTACATTTCCTTCTGCCTCACCTCCAATCACATTGTTATCTAATCCTAGTGTTTCATTCTCACACGAAACAATTGCTCCCATTCCAATCATCATTGCAACAGACACAGAAAGGACATTCAAAAATTTTTTCATTAATCTAAACAGATTTTAATTAGAGTTCATTACTTCCTCAAGATAAAAGTTATTGTAAACTTCTTTTGCTTGTTCTTTAGAACAATAGTCTAATAGAGGAATATTTTGTTGGTTGATATAGTTTTTCACATCTTCTGGAATCATCTCTTCTCCTTTCGCAACTGCATCTGCATATTGTAAAGAAGCTTGAATCATACCCAAATGTGTAGGTTTTTCTAAATATGTTTGTACATCAGCTTCTACTTTATCAAAAGCTAATTTTTTAACTAATTCGTTATCTAATTCTCCTTCAAATCCGTTGTCAAATAAAGAAACAACAACTTTCGCATCTTGAAAGAAAGGATCGTCAGAATAATATTTTTTTAGATACAATGGTACTAAACTAGACATCCAACCCATTACGTGAACAACATCTGGTTTCCAGTTTAATTTTTTTACTGTCTCTAAAACTCCTTTTGCGAAGAAAATTGAACGTTCGTCGTTATCAGAAAATAGTCCATTATGTTCTCCATAAACTTCTTTACGTTTGAAATATTCTTCGTTATCAATAAAATACACTTGTAGTCTTTCTCCTGGAACAGAAGCGACTTTAATGATTAAGGGTTGATCCAAATCATTAATAATCATGTTCATACCTGAAAGTCGTATTACTTCGTGTAATTGGTGTCTTCTTTCGTTAATTGCTCCAAATCTTGGCATAAAGATTCTTACATCTGCACCACTACTTTGCATGATTTTTGGCAAATCTAATGCTTGTGAAGACATCGGATTTTCAGGAAAGTAAGGTACCATTTCTGTTGTTACATACAATATGCGCTTTCCTTCCATAATTTCTACTCTCTTTTCCTAATGAATAATAAGGCACAAATTTACAAAAAAATGTTGATATATTATTTGCTTATAGTAGCTTTGCGAGATATTAGTTTTTTTTTAACAAATCAGTGTTATGGTTATATTTAACGAAAAGGAAAAATTAACTCCCGCAATCGTCGAGTTAAAAAACCAAAACAAAACCATTGGCTTTATCCCTACAATGGGCGCTTTACACGAAGGTCACATGTCTTTGGTCAAAGCTTCTAAAGCTCAAAACGACTACACAATCGTCAGCATTTTTGTCAATCCGACACAATTTAATAATGCAGAAGATTTAGCAAAATATCCTCGAACTGAGGAAAATGATAAAGAATTGTTAATGAAAAATGGCTGTGATTTTGTCTATATGCCTACTGTTGAAGATTTATATGAAACAAATGAAGGTGCAAAACATTACGATTTTGGTACAATAGACCAAGTGATGGAAGGCACTTCTCGCCCTGGACATTTTGATGGAGTAGCTACAATTGTTTGCAAATTATTCAAAGCAGTTCAACCAACAAGAGCATATTTTGGAGAGAAAGATTTTCAGCAAATTCGTATCATTCAAGAAATGGTAAAACAAGAAAATTTAGATGTCGAAATTGTTCCAATGCCAATTCATAGAGCAGATTCTGGTTTAGCATTTAGTTCAAGAAATGCACGTTTATCAACGCAACAAACTTCGGATGCCCCTCAAATTTATTCAATTTTATCGCAAGCTGTAACGCTAAAAAATGAAGGAAAAGATGTTGCTGAAGTAAAAGCTTTCGTCGAAAATGAATTCAAAAATTCACCCTTCGAATTAGAATATTTTGAAATAACAGATGAAGAAACCTTGTTGTCTATCGAACATTTTTCTGAGGCCTATAATATTCGTGGATTTGTCGTTGCCTATGCAGGTGATGTACGTTTAATCGATAATATTCAGTTTTAATTAAATATAATAAATTTCTCAAATCAATAGAAAAATATTGAAACAGGTTTTGAAATTTATAAGTTCAGTGTAACTTTGCAAGATTATGATGGTAGAAGTTTTTCACTCTAAGATACATAGAGTTAAGGTAACAGACGCAAAATTAAACTACATCGGAAGTATTACAATCGACGAAGATTTGATAGATGCTGCCAATATGGTTGTGGGTCAGAAAGTACAAATCGTGGTACAAGAGAATGGCGAACGATTTGAAACTTATATTATAAAAGGTAAACGTGGAAGTGGCGAAATCTGTCTGAATGGACCTGCAGCGCGTAAAGTACAAGTTGGTGACACAGTTATCATCATTACGTATGCGATGATGGAGTTTGAGGAAGCCAAAACATACGAACCAACAATTGTTTTCCCTAACGAGAACAATCGTTTAGATTAAGAAATTAATTTTCAACAATTTATATGAAGAGTAAGATCAAACAATCGCTCTTCTTAATCACTGCTTCATTGTTAGCCGTATTTTTTGTCGTGGTAACAGTGAAGCAAATTGATTTCGAACGAGTTGCAAAAGTTTTAAAACAAACCAATTATTTTTGGATTTTTGCATCTATGGCAATCAGTATTCTCACATATTGGATACGCGCCGCTCGTTGGGATCTTCTTCTAAAGCCAATGGGCTACAACACACAAACCTCATCTGGTTTTTGGGCTATTGCATTTGCATATTTTATGAATTTGACCATTCCTCGAAGTGGTGAAGTGGCTCGTGCAACAAGTTTCTATAAAATGGAAAAAGTGCCGTTTGAGAAATCTTTCGGAACAGTAGTTTTAGAGCGTGTAATTGACGTTTTATTTTTGGGATTATTTTTCGGTTTAACACTTATTTTCAATTATGAAACATTCATCAAATTTGTAGAATTAGGAAACAAAGAAAAAGTACATCAACCAACAGCTGAACCTTCTTTCTTAAAATACTACATCACAATTGGAGTTCTTGTTTTAGGAATTGGATTAATCGCTATTTTCTGGAAAAAAATTAGTCAATTAAAGTTTTTTGAAAAAATCAAAACCTTTCTATTTGGACTTTGGGAAGGTATAAAATCAATCTCGAAATTAGAAAAAAGAGGCTTATTCATTTTTTATTCTTTCGCACTTTGGATTTGTTATTTCCTAATGACTTTCCTTGTTTTCTTTGCTTTTCCAGACACCAAAAATTTTAGTATACTAGAAGGTTTATTTCTATTGATTGCGGGATCTTTAGGAATGATTTTGCCTGTTTCAGGCGGTTTGGCTTATCCATATATTATGTCGATTGCATTTTCGGCCGTTTATTTAGCAAAAGGCGGAGATCAGCACGAAGGACGAGCAATTGGCGATTATTTTGGGTTAATTCTTTATATAGCTCAAGTTGTATCGATGATTAGTTTTGGATTGATTGCTATTTACAAAATCGCACGAATTCGACGAGATTCTACACAATAATCTCATACCTCCAAAACTACGATTCCAAAGCTTTACCATTTTATTGATTTCCCAAGGATTTATTTTATAACTTATTTTCATAACAAAAAAGAAAATAAGATTGACAAACAATACAAAAAGTAATTCCATAGCTAATAAGTTTCATTAAATATACATTTTATTTCTTTATCATTTCCAAATATTTAGGCGCTTGTTCTTCTAAAATTTCTGTAATCTTATCGTATTTATTTTCTTTTACGAGTTTCTCTAATTCAAAATTCGCATAGCAATAACGCACATAATCAGTGACTTTATTTTCGGGAATATTCAATGTTTCGATGAAATAATTTGAGGTGAAATAATTCTCTAAATCCTTGATTTTATCTACCTTTTTGAAATATTCGTTTTGTTTTTTATCTTTTTTCTTTTGTCCAGAAATAGTTGCTATCCAATTCGACGGATCCAACAATCCATTATTATTAATTGTAGAAGTCATGTTAGGATTTATCTTTCGGAAACGCAAATTTGAATTAAAACCCAAGTTCAAATTATCATACAATTCATCTACTTTTCCGTGTTCTAACTTGATGTTATTCTTAAAATTTCTGTCCAACGTATTAATTCGCGCTTCAGCAAGTTCAATCGTTTCAATATTCAAATGAATCGTCAGCATTCCTTTTACTAAAATATCCGATGTAATTTTGATTTTTCGTTCGATATAAAAATCATGTGTAATCACCAATTCATCTCCCACAGAAGCTTTAATTGAAAACATTCCGCTCGCATTTGTAAACGTTTTCGCATTCGTCGATTCGTTTGTCACCAAAATATTGTCTACCGCATCTTGCCCAGCAACACCATCATCAATCACTACTTTTCCAGTAATCAAGGTTGTTTGCGCAAATGTAAAAACGCTCAACAAATTCAATAATATAATGTAATTTATTCTACTCATTTTTCTTCATTTTTGCTAAATAAATCGGCGCTTGTTCTTCAATTATAAAAAGAATTTCATCAAAATTATTATCTCGCAACAATTTCGGAAAATCAAAATTTGAATAACAATAATCTAAAAACTCGTTTATTTTTCCTTCTGGAATTTTCAAATCATTCACAAAATAATATGTCGTAAAAAATTTATGCAACGCCGATAATTGATCTTCTTTCACAACTTTTATTGGACCTGGATTTTTCATTCGTTTTTTTGGGTTTTTGAACAAATCAAATACCCCTTTTAGATTAACTCCTCCAACCTGTTTAATCGTTCTATTGACTCTTTCTTCATCATGTTTAAGATTCAGTTCCGCTTTAAATTCTAGAGAAGTAAAACCCGCTTCATCATTCAATTTTTCTTGAAATGATTTTTCTTTTCCCAAATTTTTGAGCGAATTTTTATCTAATTTCGAGATATTCGCTTCTTTCAATTCTATCACTTCAATATTAACATGAATCGTCACAAAACCTTTCGTAATCATAGTTTCCGAAACTTTCAATTTTCTTTCTTCGATTCCCGTATGTTTTATTAACAATTCATCATTCAAATTCACATTTATCGAAAATAAGCCAACATTATTTGCTTTGGTTCTAACTTTAGTCGTTAAATTTTCAATCGAAGTTCCTTCCAAATCAATAACTTCTTCTGCATCATCCACAATAATTTTTCCTGTGATTAAAGTGCTTTGTGCTTGAAGGCAACTTGATGAAATGATTAATAAAAAGAATAAAAATTTACTCATGTTCGATTGTTTTTTGGTTGATAGTAGAAAGATAATTTGGTGCTTGTTCTTTTAAAATTTGCTTTATTCTATTGAAATTTTTCTTACGAATTAACTTGTCAAAATTATTTGAATAATAACATGTTCCAATAAAATCTATAATTTGATCCCTCGAAAGTTTCAACTCTTTGATAAAGAAAGTTTCACCAATAACACTTTTCAAATCAATAATTTTCTCATAAGTAGAAATCCTTTTTTTATCTAAAATTCCTTTTCCATTTGGCGTTTTAAATAATTTTACGATTTCTAATAAATTGCCTGCATATGGATTATCTTTTCGATGAAATGTCGCCCAATTATGTCTCTCAACAACAGTTTTTTGAAACTCCTTATCATTAACACCAGTCGCATCAACAATTTCTTTAGAAGCAGATTTATTTTTTCCTAATTTGTTAAGCTTGTCTATATTTAATTTCGAGATATTCGCTTCTTTCAACTCAATTACTTCAATATTTACATGAATCGTCACAAAACCTTTCGCAATAATGCTTTCCGAAACTTTCAATCTTCTTTCTTCGATTCCCGTATGCTTGATTAACAATTCATCATTCAAATTCACATTTATCGAAAATAAGCCAACATTATTCGCTTTTGTTTTGGTTTTTGTCGTTAAATTTTCAATCGAAGTTCCTTCCAAATCAATAACTTCTTCTGCATCATCCACAATAATTTTTCCTGTAATTAAAGTGCTTTGTGCTTGAAGATAACTTGATGAAATGATTAATAAAAAGAATAAAATTTTACTCATTTTCGATTGGTTTTTGGTTGATAATAGAAAGATAATTTGGCGCTTGTTCTTCGAAAATCAAACTAATTTGATCATAATTATTTGCTTTTAAAAGTGGTTCTAACTTAAACTCAACAAAGCAATAATGAATAAAATCAAGAATATTTCCTTTTGGAATTTTCAAATCATGCTCAAAATAATATTCGGTGAAATAATCTTTGAGCTGAATGATTTTATCATATTTATCAAGGTTTTTCTTTTTCAGAAAATGTTTATACGTCTGCACTTCTTTGTCCGAATATTGCTCTATCAAACCCATCACATTTTCATAACGAATGGGAACTCTTAATTTTCGAAGATATTCCGAAGCAAAATAGGCTTTCACCATATCATTTTTAAACTCTTCATTAATACCTAAACTTTTATTGATTTTTTCGCTTTGCGTTTCTTCTTTGCTAATATTTTCTTTCCAATTCTTTTTAAGCGGTTTTATTTTCGTTTCGGATAATTCTATCACTTCAACATTTAGATGAACGTCTATAAAACCCTTTCTAATCATTGATTCAGAAATCTTAAGCTGACGTTCTTCAATTCCAATTTGTTTGAAAAGTAAAACATCGTTTGGCTGAACTCGAATCGAAAAAAGACCTTTTTCATTTGATTTTGTTCGTGCATTTGACGTTAAATTTTCGATTACAAAATCATCAAGATTAACGATTTCATCCGCATTATCTACCATAATTTTCCCCGAAATTAAAGTCGATTGTGCATTGGCAGAAATACAAAAAATATAAAAAAAGCTAAGAAGTAAAGTTCTTTTCATTGGCATTTTAAAACATGATTAAAAATAATCGAGAAAATGATTGAAAATCAATATTTAACTCAACTTTATCTAAAGTTGATAATTTGTTAAAAAAGTAAATTATTATTAACGTTTTTTAGTTGTTGTATTAAAATTTTTCACACTTATAACTCCATATCTTGTCGCGATAAAACATTATTTTTGTCTAAATTTGAAACTATGGCTAAAACAAAAACTACATATTTCTGCCAAAACTGTGGCACGCAAACCGCGCAATGGATGGGACAATGCAAAAGTTGTGGCGAATGGAATACCATTGTTGAAGAAATTGTAGACAAAGGCGACGAAAAAAAATCGTGGAAAGATAAATCGGACAAAAAAGAAAAAACTTTTGCCCTGAATATTCGCGAAATAAATCCATTAGGAGAAATAAGAATTTCAACGAAAAACCAAGAATTAGATAGGGTTTTAGGAGGCGGAATTGTTCCTGGATCAGTGATTTTGGTTGGTGGAGAACCTGGTGTTGGAAAATCGACATTGATGTTGCAAGTTGCCTTAAAGTTAGATACGATTAAAATCTTATATGTATCTGGAGAAGAATCTGTTTCGCAAGTAAAACTTCGTGCCGAACGAATCGGAATTGAATCGGATCAATGTTTTATTTTACCCGAAACTAATACGCAAAAAATATTTGCGCATGCCAAAGAAATTCAACCTCAACTGATTGTTGTCGATTCTGTACAAACGCTTCAAACCACTTATGTAGAATCATCTCCAGGAAGTATTTCGCAAATTCGAGAAACAACTTTTGAGCTGATTCAATACGCAAAAGAAACCAACACACCGATTATTTTAATTGGTCATATTACGAAAGAAGGTGTAATTGCTGGACCAAAAATTTTGGAACATATGGTAGATGTTGTGTTGCAATTTGAAGGCGATCGCAACCATATTTACCGAATTTTACGTGCAAACAAAAACCGTTTTGGCTCGACTGCAGAAATCGGAATTTATGAAATGCAAGGAGCTGGTTTGCGTGAAGTCACAAATCCGTCAGAAGTATTAATTACCAAAAAAGATGAATTACTAAGCGGAAATGCAATTGCAGCAACTTTGGAAGGTGTTCGCCCGATGTTGATTGAAATTCAAGCTTTAGTTTCTACTGCTGTTTATGGAACTCCACAACGTACTGCTACTGGTTTTGATGCCAAACGATTGAATATGTTGTTGGCAGTTTTAGAAAAACGTGCTGGGTTCAGACTGAATATGAAAGATGTTTTCTTGAATATTACAGGCGGAATTCGAGTGGATGATCCTGCAATTGATTTAGCTGTTATTGCGGCAATTCTTTCGTCAAGCGAAGATTCTGCTGTTCCTGATAATTGTTGTTTTGCTGGAGAGGTTGGGTTGAGTGGAGAAATAAGAGCTGTAAATCGTGTTGAACAACGCATTACCGAAGCTGAAAAATTAGGTTTTGATGCAATTTTTGTTTCAAAATACAATAAAATAAAAGATACAGATTTTGGAATTCGAATCGTTAGAATATCTAAAGTTGAAGATTTATATCGAATGTTATTTCAATAGAATATTAAATATTTTATAAACACTTGATTTATACATTATTTTTTCTATTTTTATTCGAAACTAAAAACACTCTAATTATGGATTATTCTAACCAATCTACTCAAGATTTTAATCAACCACAACAATCTTCTTTTGAAGAAATTAAACCAAAACCAGAAAACAACCTTGTTTTAGCAATCATTGGTACTGTTTTAGGGCTTTGTTCTCCTTGTTGCATCGGTACTATTGTGGGTATTATTGCAATTGTTTTTGCAAATCAAGTGAATACAAAACACAATATTGGCGATTATACAGGTGCTGAACAAGCAGCTAAGAATTCTAAATTATTAGCTTATGTTGCAATTGGTTTAGGCGTAATTGGTGTTATTATAAATGTTGTGATGTTAATTACAGGAGGTATGGATGCTTATATGGAGCAATATAAAAGTATTTTAGAAAGCTCTAACGGAAATTAATCATATGATAAAACGGATTTTGGTTTATGGATTAGCTACGCTTTTGCCTATTTTGGTAATCGTCTATTTTTATAGTTATTACAGCAACCAAAGTCCGTTTTCTATCAAATGTATATTTCATGAAATAACAGGATTATGGTGTCCTGGCTGCGGCGGTCAACGTGCTTTTTCCTTGCTAGTTCACGGACATTTTTTACAATCGTTACGCTACAATCTTATTTTACCATTTGCACTTTACATTTGTATACAATTGTATTATGCTATTGTTGGAAATATTTTTTTAGGCAAACCAATGTCAGGCAAATTACATCTTCCCGCAAGTTTTGCGCGAAATTTCTTAATCTTCCTTTTGATTTATTCTATTTTAAGAAATATTCCTCTTTCACCTTTTATATATTTGGCTCCAGAAAGTTAGAAATATGGGATTAGATAATGTTGAATTAATCATGGAATTTGAAAATCATTTCAAAATTCATTTTAAAGATGAAGATATTCAAAAAGTAAGTCGAGTTGGGGAAATTTCAAACCTAATTTGTCAAATGATTGATGTTACTTCCGAAAACAAAGAAGAATTTAATTCACTTTACATAACGTTTCAAAATTACTTTGGACATCATATTCAACTAACGGATAAAATATCTAATTACTTACAAGTAAATAACTTCCAAAAGTTAAGTGATTTTTTAAATCTAAAAATTAAAAATTTCACGAATCTATTAAAATATGTTTTCTTAGATTATCATTTTATAAAATGGGAAAATCTTACTGTTGAAGAATTTATCAATGCAATATTAATTACAAATTGTAAACATCTTTTTGATAATAATTTACCTAAAAATCGATATCAAGTTTATTTAATTGTAGGAAGTATTATTTTGGACAGAAAGGCTGTCCTGTTTATGATATACAACCATATGCAAGTATTACAAAAGATTTGCGAATTGATTAAATAAAAAAATCAGAGAACTATTCCTCTGATTTCTTATTTGTTGTTCGTGGATTTTGACGCTCCTCGCCTTCTTTCAATTCTCCTCGACGTATTCTATTTTTGTCCGAATCTTTGTTATCATTTGGTAAAGAAACTGGTTGATTTGTCTCTCCTAAAACCCATGTTTCGGTCGCATCCCACATCGCTCTAATTTTGATTGGCTCTGGATACAAATAAATTGGTTCGGGTTGTTTACCTGATAAATAATCGCCTGTATCCCATTTTCCATTTTCGTTTTCATCAACCAATAAACGGAACAAATATTCTCCTGGCTCAATAAAATTGAACTCAAAATAGTTTTTATTTGCTGGATTATAAATTTCTTCAATTACTGTAAAATCTTTATCAGTCTTTAAAAACTGTAGGATAAATGGTTTGCTTGGAGTATTTTGTAGTGTTAATTTCAAATGTCCAAAATCGCCTCTCGTTCCCATTTTTATTGGATAAGCAAGCGTATCATTCTTCTCTCCTAACACATCTGTCAACGCATTTGGATAAATATTAACTTCAAATTTTTCGTCTAAATTTTTCTCAAAAGCAAAATTCAAGTTCTGAGCATTCACTGTATCAATCGAAACTTTGAATGGAATTGAAACTGTATCTTTAAACACATAAATTTTAGATAAATCCAATGATTTTATTGGTGCATTTGCCTGAATTTTAAATGGTTTATTTGGTGGTAATTTTTGATCATTTAATGCTTTAAATTCTAATTTTCGTTCTGTATTCGATTTTGAATATAATGCACTTACTTCATCAATTTGATCTTTATGTTGAACCTTGAAATTCAATTTTGCACTTCTTCCTACAATTGTATCCACCTTTGGATTGAACCAAAAATTAATCGAATCTTGTTTTGGAAACTTCTGAATATAAGCTGTTTTAAATTCTTTTCCAACCGGAGTTATCGTTACATCATCCGTTGCGCCAGTCGTTTTAAAAACAATTAAACCTTCTTGTTTAAAACTCGCTTCGGGTTTACGATAAGCTGGTTTTTGATTGAATAAATTCAAGTTGATTTGTTGATTCGCATTCAACTCAATTGGTTCGTTATAAAAAGCCAAACGCTCTTTCCCATAATCGTACATCACATTTTCTACCTTATCCTCAAAAGCAATCAATTTATATTTGCCCGAAGCCAAATAATTTAATTGATATTCTCCTTTATCATTGGCTCTCGCAATATAATATGGTTTCTTTTGCAGAATAATGCTGTCTTTGTAAGCACTGTCTACTTTATATAGCCCAACCAATATCTTCTCTGGTAACTTGAAATCATAAGACGCATTTACTCGACCTGTCACCTTCAACGAATCAATAAAACTACCTGTCGAAAAAACATATTGAAAGTTTGACAACTTATTATTTTCGTTAAAATCTTGAATCGCATCACCAAAATTGAAACTATACGTCGTGTTTGGTAACAATGGTTCTTGAAATTTAATCGAAATATTTTTCTTCGCTAAAGCTTGCGGCGTCACAATTGGCGGAATTTGAAACGATGGCGAAACAACCACATTTTTGCTGTACTCTTTTAGAAGAATATACTCATCAAAGTTGATTATTGCCTCTTGCAAATTGACATCTACATTTGTTGCCAACGTATCTGGATCAGCTTTTAGGAAAACTGGCGGAGTTTCATCTTTAGGTCCTCCCGTTGGTGAACCTTGTCTTGCACAAGAAATAACCGTCAAAATGGTTAACATCAAAAGCGAAAAACGTGTCGTCTTATTCATGGGCGCAAGTTAAGAAAAAGCTTGTTATTAAGCACAAGCAATGGTAATTACACTTATCTTAAAATTTTGAGAAAGATTAAACTTTTTTATTGCTGATGCAATCGTTGCGCCAGTTGTTAACACATCATCAATCAATATATAATGTCCAGGTTTAAGATTTGGATTGATTTCAAACGCATCTTTCAAATTTTCTAATCGATGTTTTTTGTCTTCATTTACTTGAGAAGAATTGTATTTTGTTCTAATTAATCCGTTCGAAAAATAATTGATTTGATTAATTTCAGCCAACGCGAGCGCAAAATCTTCGACTTGATTGTAGCCTCTTGTTTTCAATCTTTTTGGATGCAAAGGAATCGGAATAATTCCGTCATAATCACTCAAATCAAACTTAATCATCTGCGCTAAATCAATTCCAATTTCTGGGCGATTCCTATATTTCATTTCATGTAAAATGGCTTGCGTTGTGTTATGATGTTTAAATTCTAACAAAGAAAAGGCATTTTCCACCTCGCAAAAATTTCTCAATTTATCATAAGCGCGATTATTTTGATCAAAATTAAAATGCGTAAAAACAAGTTTGGTTGAGCACGAAACACACAGAAATTGCGAAGGTTGAATGACGTCTTGACAATCCAAACAACGCATCGGAAAAAATAAATCAACCAAAGAATTTACGATTGTTTTGATTTCCATTACCTTTGCAAATTAAAGTTTAGTACTAAATTTAATGAAAATCATTCGACTTACAAAAGCTTTTACGTTCGAAACTGCACATGCTTTGCATGGTTATGACGGAAAGTGTAAAAATATACATGGACATTCGTACAAATTATTTGTAACTGTGAAAGGAACGCCTTCTGAGGACAGCAACGATGTGAAACTTGGAATGGTGATGGATTTTGGGGATTTGAAAAAAATTGTGAACAAAGAAATTGTTAATCTTTTTGATCACGCAATTTTATTGAACGAAAATTCGCCTCACAAAACATTGGGAGAAAAATTATTAGCAGAAGGACACAATGTTGTTTTTACAGATTATCAACCATCTGCTGAAAATATGATTTTGTGGATTGTGGATAAAATCAAGCCTCTTTTACCAACGAATATCGATTTGGTTGCTTTGAAATTACACGAAACTGAAAATTCTTATGCAGAATGGTTAGCGGAGGACAACCAATAAACATTCAGTTAGAAGCTGGTAAAAAAGCCTATTTTTCTTCGGATCATCATTTTGGTGCTCCGAATGAAAAAGATAGTTTGGTGCGCGAAAAATTGTTTGTAAAATGGCTTGACGAAATAAAAGACGATTGTGGTGTTTTGTTTTTGATTGGCGATTTATTCGATTTTTGGTTCGAATATAAACACGTTGTTCCGAAAGGATTTGTGCGTATTTTAGGAAAATTAGCCGAAATTTCTGATCGTGGAATTCCTATTTATTTCTTTGTCGGAAACCATGATTTATGGATGAAAGATTATTTGGAAGAACAAATCAATGCGATTGTTTTTCGAGATAAACAGGATTTTATCATCAATGGAAAAGAATTTTTTATTGTTCATGGCGATGGAAAAGGTCCTGGAGATAAAGGTTATAAACGCATGAAAAAGGTCTTTACGAACAAAGTTTGTCAATTTCTTTTTTATCTACTTCACCCGGATTTGGCAATGTGGTTAGGAATTACAGTTTCTCGAAAAAATAAAATGATTTCGGGTGATGAAGATGTTAATTTTTTGGGCGTTGACAACGAATGGTTAATCATGTATAGCCGCAAACAATTGCATCGAAAATACTACGATTATCTAATTTATGGACATCGACATTTACCAATGGAAATTGCTATAGGCAAAGCGCGTCATATCAATCTTGGTGATTGGATTAACTACTTTACTTATGGTATTTTTGATGGAAAAGAATTCGAATTAAAAACTTACCTCCGTAATCAAGGAGAAGAATCTCGGGATTCTATCATAAAAATTATAGATTAGCAAGCAAATCATAAAAACCCAAAGAAATGCCTCTTTTAGCCATTCTATTTTGGGTTTGCTTTCGCTAAAATATCTTGTTAACATCAACATTATGCTAAAACCTAAGAAGGCAAGATAAGCGTCATTATTTCCTCCGTAAAGAATATACGTAATCAGCATTGTTCCAAACATAAAATGCATCAACAAAAAGATTCGTTTCTTTTGCGCTGTCAATTTATTCACATTCTTGAAATGATTGATAATTGAATAAATTAGAATAATTGCAATTGGAACTAAAAACAATTGTTTCCATTCGAAATGAACCATTGTAAACATTAATTGTTCTTTATAAAAATCGAACATAAAGTAATAATCGAGCAGAAAACTAACTTGAGCAACGATTAATATTGGAAGAATAAATCCTAGAAAACCTAGAATAGGAATTTTTGGTTCTACAACTCTTAAAGTCAAGAAATAAGTAAAAACTACAATTCCTAAGAAAATAAGTGGCGGACTTAATAGTATTGCAAAACTCATAAAAACGCCTATATCAAAAGCATTGTACGTATCGTTTTTTTCGGACTCAAAATAGAGTAATTGCACTGTTACATAAGTCACAAGCAACAAACTTCCAGCAATTCTATAATCTGATAAACCTGAAATAAAAGGCATTATCCACAAAATGTAAGTAAAAGTTGGGTAGGAAGAAGTCGAAATTAAATCATTTGTATTGTCGATATACCCCACAAAAGCAATCGTCAAAATCGTCAGGATTACCCCTAATTTTTCTAAATTACTCAGATCAATACTGTTAAAATTCGTTGCTCCAAGCAATGTAAACAGCACAATGATAAAAATCTGTATAAAAAAATTCCTTTTGTCAAGTAGATTAACCAACATTTTATTAACTTTGATGCAAATTAAGCAATAAACTAGAATATGGGAGTTATAACTGATTTATTTTTTGCGATTGGTGATATTTTCAAATGGACTTTTGAAAACTTATTATCTCCAATTGGTGTTATCTTTGGATGGTTATTTACATTCATCGGATGCGCATTGATGGGATGGTGGTTATATAAAATCGCTAGCTTTGGAACCGAAAATGAAAAAAGATACGAAAGATAATTTATCTTATATTGTATAAAATATATTTTCGAATTAATTCGAGAAACCTCTTATAAATTTTATAAGAGGTTTTTTTATCTTTTATATAGCATTTTTATCTCCTTTTATTATTAAACCTATCGTTTGATAAATAATCTGTAAATCTAAAAGAAGTGACCAATTACGTACGTAAAAGATATCCGTTCGTATACGATCTTCCATATCTTTATCACAATCTATAGCTCCACGATAACCTTTTACTTGTGCTAAACCTGTAATACCTGGTTTGACATAATTTCTAAGATTATATTTTCTTATAATTTCACTGTAATGTATATCTTGTGATATCATGTGTGGCCGTGGACCTACAATAGACATATCTCCGTTCAGTACATTAAAAAATTGCGGCAATTCATCTAAACTTGCTTTACGAAGAAACTTTCCAATTTTTGTAATTCTATTATCGTTAACTACTGTAGCTTTAATGGAATTTGTTCCATCATTACGCATTGTTCTAAATTTATAGCAGTCAAACTCTACTCCATTGATTCCTCTTCTCTTTTGTTTAAAAAATATTGGCCCTTTCGAATCTAACCTAATTAAAATTGCAATTATCGGAAACAACCAACTCATTATAAAAATTAAAACAAAACAAGAAATGATAACATCAAATAAGGATTTGATCAATTTATTTTCCGCTTTTTCTAGAGGAAATTTTTTAAATCTAAAAATTGGTAAAGTATCAATGTATACAACATCTAAACTTATTAATTCCGTGTTCAACGAATAAGGTATATAGCTTACTTTTACATGATGATCTTCGCAAAAGTTAACAATACTTTGTTCTTGTAATGATATAGGTAATCCTAATTGAGATATAAATATTTCTTTAACTTTATTTGATAATAAAACTGTTTCTAATGAATCATTATCAATAATATTATTTGTTTTGATAATTCTATAGCCATAATGTTTTCTATTCTCTATAATCGATTTAAAACGTGGTGTATTACTATTCTCTCCCAAAACAATAACATTCTTTACGTCATTGCCCTTTTGAAAATTATAGCGACTAACCAAAAATACAAGTAATCGTGTAAAGATTAGATAAGCAAATAAAATGAAAACAAAATAAACAATTAACTGATTCGCTAATAGTTCCTCTTTTTTTATTCCAGAAATTGTAAAAATAATCAAACAAAAGAAAAATGTTTGTAACACTATTTTTCGAAGAATTTCTCTAAGAAAATTGACTCTTTTTATAGAATAAAGTTTTACATAATCTGAAATAACAAACCAAGCGAATAATAATAGTAAAATTGCTTTGTAATGAGCGTCGAGTAATTCAGAAAAATAAGGAAGTCTAGCTAACTTAGTATGATAAAAATATTGATATTGATTACAAATAAAAAAAAGTAAACCAAAAAAAATAATCAATGCATCTAAAATATAAAATCCTATCTTTATTGAAAAGTTAAATTTATTAAGATTACCCATTATAAAATTTACGTTATACTTTTTTTATTATTGATTCTACGAAATCTCTCATTTTTTTCTCGAAAACTTCTTGAGAAAAACTTAATGCATGATTCCTCATTAAAGTCTGATCAAACTGTAATTGCTCGAATTCATTTATTGCAAAATCTAAACTTTTTTCAGTTTGTTCATTAAAAAAAACACCTGTTTGTCTATCAATTACAGTTTCCAAAACACCTCCTTTTGCGTAAGCTATAACTGGTGTTCCACATGCTTGTGCTTCTAACGGAGCTATCCCAAAACCTTCTACTCCAACTTGTATAAATGCTTTTGCTCTGCTGATATACTCACCCACTTGTTGTGATTCTAAAAAACCAAAAAAATGGATATTATCTGAGGTAGATAGCTTTACTAGGTCATCTAACTTTTCTCCATCTCCAATAACTATTAATTTCTTTTTATTTTGATTAAATGCTTTTATAACAACATCAAATCTTTTTATTGAAGCCATTCTACCTACAATAACGTAATAATCTGACTTATGTTTTACAAGTTCAAAATTTTCGAAATTAACGGGTGGATAAATTACAATAGACTCTCTATTATATGTTTTTTTTATCCATTGTTGAACAAACTTAGAATTAGAAATTATATAATCAGGTTTCTGAGCTTGTTTAACATCAATTTTTCTAAGAATCAATAATAAAGGATAGAATAGATATTTACTTTTACCAAGATATAAGTCTACTTCGTCCCAGATATAATTTGAGTTTCTCGCCTGAAAATAACTTATATGAATTTGGTCTTTTCGAGTTTTTGTAACACCTTTTGCTATAGAATGAGAGGAAGAAATAAAATAATCAATTTCTGGAGAAACTTTCATTCGGTTTATTACCCAAAAGAAAATGAAGTAAAGAAATCTAAATTTATTTTTTAAATTTCTAAGAAAAGTGTCGTGAACTTGTATATTTTTTTGAGGAAAAATTTCCAAAAACTCCTCTTTTTTCATAATATTAGTCAAAGTATATACCTCGTCAAAAAGAAAAATTTGATTAAGTTTTGCGATTACTCTTTCTGCTCCTCCATATTTATCAAGCCAATCAATAATTATAGCTTTTTTCATTTATTATTTTTTAAAGGTTGAAATACTACTAAAAAATGAATAAAATAATCCACTAAAAACAATTCCATCAAATCGAATTAAAAAATCATCCGTTAAATTCGAAATAAAGAACAACGTTCCAAAACAAATAAATAGTGATTTGAAATCGAGTAAATCTAAGCTTTTATAAAACGGAAAAAATATATAAATACAACAAACTATGAAGCCTATAACACCAAATTTTATTGAGAAATCTAAGAATTGATTGTGAACTGGAAATTCGTATTTAGCTAAGAAATGTTGATTTGTCTTTTTATAATAATCAAAAAGTTCTTTTTTACCCATCTCAGCTCCTGTTCCAAAAGGTAAATTTTCTTTTGCGACTTCTACAGATGCTTTCCAAATAGAGACTCTTGTCACCAAAGCATTAAACACTACAATTTCTGGATTTTTAATTTCATCAAGCTTTCCAACTTTATCCATATGTATAAAAGTAACCGAGGAGTATTTCTCGTACATATAGGGATTAAGTTTAACAAAACCTCCTATTATTGCGGCTGTTATCATTAATCCTAAGAATAAACCAATCATTGTTTTCTTTAGTGAATACAAAGAAATAAGTTCTCTAATCAAAATAACAATTACACAAAGAATAACAGCTAATAACGTAATACGAGTATTTACAATTAGCACCAAAGAAAATGAAAGGAAAAATAGAATGATATTAAAAAATATTTTAGAAAATTGTTTATTTACAATTGATTGAATCAAAAAATAAAAATGAACTACACTCAAAAATCCAACCTGTAAATTAAGTAATGGTGCATGCGAGCCTAATGAAATTGCAAATTGATAACCAATTTCTATCAAATCAATTCCATTAATATATTTCGTTATTTTCTCAGGAAAAATTAAAACAAATCTTACTAAAAACCCTAATAAGATAACGAGAAACCAAATCCTATATTGATTTAAAATAAAATTGATATTTAAGTTTTTATTCGTTAATACAAAAAGTGGAAAAATAATTAATGTCAATAATTTTTCTACAGATTTGAATCCTCCTGAAATTGTATCATTATTAAAAAAAAACAATATACTAATTAATAACGGTGAGCTAATGATAAGAATATCTTTAAAGTGTTTTTTTTCAATGCTAACAAACTTGTAATGAAATAAATTAAACACTAAAAAAAATATAATAATAGGTGTACAAATACTCCTAAAAACGATTGTACATGCAATTAGTAGAATCAATAACTGATTAATTTGATTATACTTTTTTAGAGAAACTATCATAGTAGAAAACGTAATAAAACAATGGTAAAATTCCAATTTTGTGTCTAACTGCTGAACCTAAATCTGGCTCAAAAACACTTTGGATTGCTAGATAAGAAAACAGAAAATAAAATATCCATAATATTCTATTATTCTTTATCGGATCTTTTATGGCCCACGAAAAACGAACTATAAAAATTATTGTAAATAAAATCTGCCAAATAATAAATAGAAAAATTCGAGGTGATAATAAATGCTTATATTCTACAATTGGGAAATTAACTGATAAAAAACTATAAAAAGTATTCACTAACTCTGCTAATAATCCTGTAGGTTCTAATGGAGGAATTATCATAGAGTTTGCATCTTCAGAGCCTTGTCTAACTTCATTTACAGAATTTCTTGCTAAATCAGAAAAAAATTCTCCCTTTGCTAAATAATGTAACGCTGAAAATAGAATTATTACTAATACACTTATTATTATTATTCCGAATGTCCTGTTTGTATACTTTATTTTCGAAATAAAGTATAATAAAATAGATATAACAGGTATTAATGCAAAATAAGACCTGAAGAATATTCCAAATATTATTAATATTAAAAAAGAATATAAAAGTGATAAATCAAACCCTATTTTTTTAGATTGAAATAAGAAAACAATTTGTGAAATAAATAGAAATGTAATAAACTCTTTTGAAGGCATTGAGATAAAAATTCCTATCATCAAAAAAGCTAAGTAAACAATTATATTTTTTATAGTAAGGATATGAAAATCCTTTGGTACACCTATTTTGAATAAAATAATATAATAAAAAAACAACTGAAAAACACCTACTACATTAAAAGGTAATTTACCTAACTGAGTATATTTATAAAAAGACATTGTAAGCGGATAACTTCCTTTGAAACCTGCTTCATTATAATAATCAAAAACAATTGTATTAGCATCTATAAAGAACTTCTGTGGCAATACTTTCTCTCCTATCAATGCGATAAGAATTGACAATAAAAAAAGAAGTATAAATGTTAACTTATTTTTTTGTAGAGTAACTCTCATTTCAATTGATATAAATTTTTATTTTATCCTTTTGGTAAATATATATAACAGCACATAAGTTCCAAAAAAGAATTGTTAAAACATACGTTATAGACGCTCCTATTATTCCAAATTTAGGAATCAAAATTAAATTCAAGGAAAGATTAATTAGCAAAGCAATCAATAGAAAACTACGAAAAACTTTTGGTCTTCCTGTCATATTCAAGTAAGCAGCCGAACTTCCTAAACTTGAAATTAAAATTTGTCCAATAACAAGAATTAATAAAGCTGTTTTCGCTGCAATATATTCTGCTCCAAATATTGGTAAAATGTAATCAGAAAATAAAATAATTATTAAGCCTATTGTTACACTTAACAGAAAAATAAATCGACTCGAATGTCTTAAAACCTTCTTTAACTCGTCTAACTCATTCTTCAAATAAAGTTCAGCTATCTGTGGCGAAAGATTAACATTGATGCTTAAAATTACCATACTCAAAATTGCCATTATTTTTATTCCCAAAGCGTATAAAGCCACATCTGAACTCGAAAAATAGTTTCTCAAAATAATAATATCAATTGTAGAAAATAAATAAACTGCAAAGCTACTTATTCCCATTGGCAAAGAATAATCTATTATTTCGCGATAAGTTATTGATGAATAATTATGTTTTGATTTCGGAATTTTACTCAAAAGGACTAATACAAAAACTGAAGTAATAAGACCTAGAATTACAAAACCTAAAATATAATAAAAGACAATACTTTCCTCTTTTTCACTTCCATATAAAATGATTGCGCCAAAGATAACAGGAAAGAACTTGAATGTATTTCGAAATAATTCAGACCAAACAATTTGGTCAAGAGCTCTCAAAACCTCCGTATTAAAAAGAGTCCAAACATTAAAAAATAAAAACAATATACTATAAGATGTTATTTTATATGAGTTTTCCGAACCAAAAAAAGAATTAATAAAAGTTGAATCAAAAAAAATAAAAAAAATAAGTCCTATTATTAAACAAAAAAGAAAACTTAGAATTGATATTTTATAATACAATTTTTTTAGTTCATAAAATCTTTCTTCGCTTTTCAATCTTCCTGCGAAATATAAAATAGAGATATCTGTGCCGAACAAACAAATACTTCCTGATACGAGTAAAAACATACGAGTAAACTCGTAATCGCCCACCACAGAAGAATCAAAATTTCGATTAAAAAAAATAGTAAAACCAAATAACGTCAATACACCAATTCCTCTTAAAAAAAGTGTGATTAAACCTTGTTTAATTTCCTTGTTTTTGATAATATTTTTGCTCTTTTCAAGCATTTGTAATTTTTGTCTTTTGGTATAGATTATTGTACTTCGCATACAAATATTTGATATAAGACAAAAACAAGTAGAAACCAATCAAAAAAAGTGGTAAAATAACTACCATTTTTTCATATATCTTTTGGTGTATTTTATTGTTAAAAGATGTATTAACAGGATAAATAGTAGATTTATACTCAATTAACTTAGTATTAATATCAACTAATTTTTTCATATAATAATCTTTCATCTCAATTACATTAGATAATTGATCATAACTATTAATATTCAAATCTTTACCAACAACAGAAACACTTCCATTTCCTAAATTTTCTAGAATCTTATTAATTTGTTCAATACTCTTTTCTGCTTGTTGTTTAGCATTAGTTTGATTTTTAATTGCGAAAGCAGACCTTTGTTTATAATATGGTTTAGAATTAATAATATTTAATAAAAAATCAATGATTTTTTGAGAATTCACCGATGAATTTGTTTTCAACGTGATTAAATGATATTTATAATTCTTTTTAAACTCTTCATTTTTCAAAATTTTAGATAAATCTTGTCCATTTGATGTTAATACTTTAAAAATTTCCAAATTATCCTTATCTGTAAGAATACTATTTATATTTTCTATAGATTCTATTCTTAAATCTACAACATCATTCAAAAAGTCATATTTAGATTTGTTCGAATTTAAGTTCGATTTAAAATTTTCTACTTCTGAATAAAGTAAATCGACGCTATCAAAATTTGGAACAACAACAACTTCTGTTTTAAAATTATTTTTTGATTTTTTATCAAAATAAACCCCAAGAGATATACCTAAAATGAACAAGATAATTACTATTATTTTGTTTCGAATAATAAAGTTGATTAATCGTAGGATTAAAAAACCTATTGATAGAAAAAAACCTTTAATTTTCTTCGCTAAAAAAACCAAATCAATTTCTTGATTATTATTTTCTTGTTGAGTTTCCATAAAATAAATAAGTGTTGTTGTTATAACATTAAAGTTTAGAACGCATTTATTTAACTTTTCTTATATCTCTATCTTCATTTAATTTTTTACTTCATTCAACTAATTTATTCCGTAAATTTGTTCTCATATTTTAATCTAAATTATTTGAACTATGTTCCTCGAAAATACCTTTAATCATAACAAAAAAAGTGGATGGATAGAAGTCATCTGTGGCTCAATGTTTTCTGGTAAAACCGAAGAACTTATACGCCGTCTAAAACGTGCCGAATTTGCCAAACAACGTGTCGAAATCTTCAAACCTACGATAGATACGCGTTATGCGGACCGCGAAGTCGTTTCACACAATCAAAATTCTATTACATCAACGCCAGTTGAGTATTCTTCAGCAATTTTATTATTGGCTGATGATTGCGATGTGGTAGGGATTGATGAAGCACAATTTTTTGATGAAGGAATTGTAGACGTAGCCAATCAATTGGCAAACGAAGGCAAACGCGTTATTGTAGCTGGTTTGGACATGGATTTCAAAGGTCGTCCTTTTGGTCCAATGCCCAATTTAATGGCGACTGCCGAGTATGTAACAAAAGTGCATGCAATCTGCGTTCGTACAGGAAATTTAGCCAATTATTCGCACCGAAAAATTGACAGTGATCGTCTTGTAGAACTTGGCGAAGTACTAGAATATGAACCATTAAGCCGAGTTGCTTTCTGGGAAGAACATAACAAACATAAAGTTGAAAACTTATAATCTAAATCAAATTGCAAGTATCATCAACGGTACTTTGATTGGAAATGGAGACGAAATCATCAATCAAATTTTCTTTGATTCGCGCATGATTGTCAATCCAATTCACGGAATTTTCTTTGCTTTTCACGGAAACCAAAAAGACGGACATTTGTTTTTGCAAGATGCTTATCAAAGAGGAATTCGAAATTTTGTCGTAGAAAAAGCGTTGACAAATTTGCCTCATGCAAATTTTATCGAGGTTGAAAATCCGCTACTTGCTTTGCAAAATTGGGCAAAAATTCATCGCAAACAATTTCATTTTCCTGTGATCGGAATTACCGGTTCCAATGGAAAAACGATTGTCAAAGAGTGGTTGAATCAATTGTTATGGAAAAAATTCTCGATTGTTCGTAGTCCAAAAAGTTACAATTCTCAATTTGGAGCAGCACTTTCTGTTTTGCAAATGGAAGAGAAAAACGATTTGGGTATTTTCGAAGCTGGAATTTCGATGCCAAATGAAATGCAAAATCTCGAAGAAATTATTCAACCAACAATAGGTGTGTTGACAAAAATCGGAGAAGCGCATTTAGAGAATTTCAAAAATCAAGATGAATTGATTCAGGAAAAACTGAAACTATTTTCTCATGTTGATAAATTAGTTTTCAATATCGAAAACGAAAAAGTTCATCAAGCTATTCTTGAAAACGCTCATTTAGCAAAAACAGATAAATATACTTACGGTTACTCCAATTCTGCCACTGTACAGATCAAGCAAATACAAAGTAATCAGACTAATACGCAAATTTCTATTTTACATAATCAACAAGAATTCACCTATTCGATTCCTTTTATCGATGATGCTTCGATTAAAAATAGTTTAATTTGCTTAACGACTTTAATTAGTTTAAATATTGATTATAAACAACTTAAAAACGAATTTAGTCAACTTCTACCAATCGAAATGCGTTTGGAAATTAAAGAAGCGATTAATCATTCAATTTTAATTAATGATACATTCAATTCTGATCTAAATTCATTAAAAATTGGTCTAAATGTGTTAAATCAACAACCACGCGACAAAAAATCGTTGGTGTTGACGGATATTTTACAAAGTAACTTATCTGACCACGATTTATATCAACAAGCAGCCAATTTAGTCAACCCTTATCATTTTGATGAGATAGTTTTAATTGGAGAAAAAATTTCTCAGTTCAAACATTTATTTGAATCCTATGTTCGTTCATTCAATTCGACTGAAGAATTCTTAGAGCAGTTCCGTCATCAAAACGTCGACAACGAAGCTATTTTATTAAAAGGCGCTCGTCCGTTCAAATTAGAAAAAATTTCGAGTGAATTAGAAACACGTTCCAACGATTCTGTTCTTGAAATTAATTTGCAACACCTGATCGAAAATATAAATGTGTACCGCTCATTGCTAAAACCTACCACAAAATTGATGTGCATGGTAAAAGCGAATAGTTATGGAACAGGAAGTTTTGAGGTAGCAAATACCTTACAAAATAACGGTGTCGATTTCTTAGGCGTTGCGATTGCAGATGAAGGAAAAGAATTGCGCGAAGCTGGAATTACCATTCCAATTATCGTCATGAACCCGGAACAAAGTAGTTACTCTACTGTTATCGATTATCAATTGGAACCAGAGATCTATAGTTTACGTGTTTTGAAATTATTCATTCAGAAACTACAAGAAAAACAAATTTCTTCACCTTATCCAATTCACCTAAAAATGGAAACAGGTATGAATCGTCTTGGTTTTCACGAAGATGATTTCGAAGAATTAATTGCAATTCTAAAAGATAATTCACATGTTTATGTTCGCTCAATTTTCACGCATTTAGCAACTGCAGATATGCCAGAGGAAGAAGAATATGCGAAATATCAATTAGAACGTTTTGATAATAGTTATGCGGCAATTACAACTGCTTTAAACATAAAACCAATCAAACATGCGTTAAATTCTCCTGGAATTGTAGCGTATGGAGAACATCAATATGACATGGTTCGTTTAGGAATCGGAATGTATGGCTACTCTGAATATACCGATTTTATGGAGAAATATTTGAAACCTGTTGTGCGTTTCAAAACGGTAATTTCTCAGATTTCAGAGATTGAAAAAGGCGAAACTGTAAGCTATGGTCGTCGTTTTACAGCGGAGCGTCATACCAAAATTGCAACCTTGCCTGTTGGTTATGCAGACGGAATTCGTCGTTCACTTGGTTACGGAAAAGGAAAAGTAGGTATCAACGGGCATTTGGCTACAATTACCGGAACCATTTGTATGGATATGATGATGGTTGATGTTACCGATATTCCATGTAAAGAAGGTGACGAAGTGACTATTTTTGGAAACTCGCCAACTTTAGCTAACGTTACCGAATGGTTAGGAACAATTCCTTATGAAGTCTTAACTTCGGTTTCCCAACGTATAAAACGCGTTTATTACAAAGAATAATTTATTGAAAAGAGTTACTGAATAGTAGCTCTTTTTTTGTAATTTTAAAAAAAATAAATGGATAAAATAATTAGATTAATTGAAGAGTATAATAATTCTGACGATTCTCTTAACAATGAATTCGAATTAGAAATAACATCTGAACAGATTCTTTTTTATTTAAATGATTTTACCTTAAATAAGGATGATTATCCGACAGAAATTTATGATTCATATCCACTTTCTGTTTCACAAATAGAAAAACTAAAACCTTTTCTAAAAGTAAATAAAGCTTTTTCTTCCAACTTTTCGAAATTTTCATATTATTTAAGTTGTTATGAAAATAATGTAGAATAGTTAAACAATTCTACAACTTAGATTCAAAATTGCTATCTTTATTCTTCAATTTAGATCAATTTATGCGCAGTCTTTTTACTTTCATTTTCATTATTTCGACCATTTCTTTTGCACAAGAAGCGAAGAACGATTCAACGCGTCTAAAAGTGGGTGTTGTATTGAGTGGTGGTGGCGCAAAAGGCTATGCACATGTTGGCGCTTTGAAGAAGATTGAAGAAGCTGGAATCAAAATTGATTACATCGGAGGTACAAGTATGGGCGCGATTATCGGTGGATTATATGCAGCTGGATATACACCTGACGAACTCGAGAAAATCATGCATCAATTGGATATTTCTTCATTGATTACGCAAAATAAAGATCGTGCAGAGATTCCTTTTTTCGAGAAAGCATACAAAGAAAAATACATCTTAGAATTACCTTTTGATAAGTTCAAATTAACGATTCCAAATGCCATTTCAAAAGGTCAAGGTCCGCTTGATTTATTGACTTATTTATTGCGTCCAGTTCATGATATTGATGATTTCAATAAACTTCCAACGCCTTTTGTTTGTATTGGAACTGATCTCGAAACTGGAGAAGAAAAAGTCTTTCGTTCAGGATTTTTACCACGCGTTATTTTGGCTTCGGGCGCTTATCCAACCATGTTAGATCCTGTCACAATTGATGGTAAAATATATGTTGATGGTGGTGTTGTCAACAATTTCCCTGTGAAAGAAGTGAAAGATATGGGTGCTGATATTATTATCGGTGTAGAATTGGGTGATGGTTTACAAAAACGTGATGATCTAAATTCTGCTATTGATATTTTGAGTCAAATTATGACGATGAGTATCGTTAAAAAAACAGATGAACAGAAAAAATTAGTCGATTTATTGATTAAACCGGAGCTAAAAGAATATGCAGTTACAAGTTTTGATGAAGTAGATTCTATTTATAATCGCGGACTTATTGCTTCAGAAAAAGTGTATGATCAACTCAAAGAAATTGCAAAAAAACAGCATGCTTCGAACAGAACTCGAAACGAAATCAAACTTGATGATTATGTTTTGGTCAAAGAAATCGAGGTTGAAGGATTGAAAAATTTCAACACAAATTATATCGAAGGTAAGCTAAGAATTCGTACTCCTGAAATTATAAAATATGATGATTTAAAAGCTGGAATTTCGAAACTATATGCTTCTGGAAACTTCAATAATATCACGTATAAAATCTCAGAAATTAACGATGAAGAAAATTTATTAACGTTAAAAGTTCAAGAAAATAAGACCAAACAATCTATCCGATTTGGATTACATTACGATGATTTATTTAAAACAGGATTACTTTTAAACTTCACTTCAAAGAATTTATTTGTCAAAAACTCGGTGCTTTCTGCTGATGTTGTGGTTGGTGATTATGCGCGATATAACATCAATTTTTTCATTGATAATGGATATCTTCCAAGTATCGGCTTCAACTCTTTTTCACATTATTTTGATAAAGAAATTGATCTAAGAAACTTCTTTGGCCAGGATAATATCTACAAAAAAGTAAATTATAACTTTAGAGAATACATCAATCAAATCTACATTCAATCGACTATCAAAGAAAAATTTGCTATTGGCGTTGGATTAGAGCATCAATACACAAAAGTTTTCACAAATAATTTTATTGCTTCTAATGAGGAATTTCCAGCAAAATCCGAAGGTTATTATTGGAAAGCGTATGGATATATCAAAGCAGATAATCGAAATAATGCAAATTTTGCGCGTAGTGGTTTAAAATTTGATGGAAGTTTCAAGTATTTATTTGATTCTAATGTAACTGGGTTTGAAAATAACTATTTGTTAGAATCAAGTTTAGAGGCAAATTTTCCGTTAAATAATTTCCTAAGTTACAGATTTACTGCTAACTTTGGAACCTTTTTCAACGATAATGTAACAATGCCTCAGAAGTTTTATATCGGAGGTTATGTTGAACAAGATTTTTTCAATTACACTAAGTTTTATGGGCTTCCCTTTGGCTCTGCAATTGGCGACAATCAATTGCTTTTTGGCTCTCATATTCAAGCTCGAATTTTGAAAAATCATTACACAAGTCTATTTATGAATATAGCAAATATCACAGATAGATTTGAGCAATTGAGTTTAACAGATTACAAATATCTTGGGTACGGCATTACCTATGGCTACGATAGTCCATTAGGTCCTTTAAATTTTATTTGGAGTTATTCGCCTTACACAAAAAAAGGATTATTTAATTTAAGTTTAGGTTACTGGTTTTAGAACAATGATAGAATTATTTTACGAAACAGATTTTGAGCTAAAAGATGCTCAAACTTGGATAGATTGGATCGTAGAGAGTATGAAGAATGAAAGGAAAACAATAGAAGATTTAAACTATATTTTCTGTGATGATGAATACTTACTTCAAATTAATCGACAATATTTAGAACACGATTATTACACAGATGTTATTGGTTTCGATAATTCTATTGAAGATAAATTGATGGGTGATATTTTTATTAGCGTCGAACGAATCAAAGATAATGCTGAGCAAAATAATGTTTCTTTTGAAAACGAATTAGCTCGCGTTGTTATCCATGGGATATTACATTTTGCTGGTTATATGGACAAAGAACCAGATGACAAAGAATTAATGACTGCTAAAGAAAATCAATATTTAGAAACGTTTAGTAGCTATCTAAATCAATAATGTTCCACGTGGAACATTTATTATTTTAACAAGAAAAATAAGTTTACAAATCAAATGATATTTCAATCAGAATATGATGTAATTGTAGTTGGTGGTGGTCACGCAGGTGCAGAAGCAACAGCGGCAGCAGCCAATTTAGGAGCAAAAACGCTTCTTGTTACAATGAACTTACAAACAATCGGACAAATGTCTTGTAATCCTGCTATGGGTGGAATTGCGAAAGGGCAAATTGTTCGCGAGATTGACGCTTTAGGCGGATACTCAGGTATTATTACCGACAAAACTGCGATTCAATTCAAAATGTTGAATCAATCAAAAGGTCCAGCGATGTGGTCGCCACGTGCGCAATCAGACCGTATGCGTTTTGCAGAAGAATGGCGTTTATCTTTAGAGAGAACAGAGAATGTTGACTTCTTTCAAGATATGGTAAAAAATTTAATCATCGAAAATGGTAAAGTTTGCGGAGTAATTACAGCCATGGGAATGAAAATTCGTTCTAAGTCTGTTGTACTTACAAATGGTACTTTTTTGAATGGTTTAATTCATATTGGAGAAAAACAATTTGGAGGTGGACGCATGGGAGAATCTGCTGCTTTCGGAATTACGGAACAATTAGTTGATTTAGGTTTCGAAGCTGGACGAATGAAAACAGGAACTCCTCCACGTGTAGATGGTCGTTCTATCGATTATACGAAAATGGTTGAGCAACCAGGTGATGAAAATCCTTCAAAATTCTCATATACAAATACACAAAAATTAACGAAACAACGTTCTTGTTGGATTACTTATACCAATCAAGAAGTTCATGATTTATTGCGTGAAGGCTTTGATCGTTCTCCAATGTTTAACGGAACAATTAAATCGACAGGACCAAGATATTGTCCATCTATCGAAGATAAAATTAATCGTTTTGCAGACAAAGATCGTCATCAGATTTTTGCTGAACCGGAAGGTTGGCACACGATGGAATTCTACATAAATGGATTCTCAACATCTTTGCCAGATGATATTCAAGCAAGAGCTTTACGTTCTGTTCCTGGTTTTGAAAATGCAAAAATTTTACGTCCAGGTTACGCCATCGAATACGATTATTTTCCACCAACACAGTTAAAACATACGCTAGAAACTAAGTTAATTGATAACTTATATTGCGCTGGTCAAATTAACGGAACAACAGGTTATGAAGAAGCTGCTTCTCAAGGTTTGATGGCGGGTATAAATGCTGTGTTAAAAATTCAAGGAAAAGATCCATTTATCTTAAATCGTAACGAAGCTTATATAGGAGTTTTAATCGACGATTTGATTACAAAAGGTACAGAAGAACCTTATCGTATGTTTACGTCTCGTGCAGAATATCGTATCTTATTGAGACAAGATAATGCGGATGAACGTTTGACAAGAAAAAGTTTTGAACTTGGTTTAGCTTCAGAAGATCGTTTGAGAAGAATGGAAGAAAAATTTGACAAAGCTGAAAAACTTGTTAATTATTTCGAAGAAAATTCCATCAAGCCACAAGAAATAAATGATGTAATTGAAGAGCGCGAAGGAACACCTTTGAAACAACCAAACAAAATGATTTCGGTTATTTCTCGTCCTGAGTTAAAACTTTCTGATTTTACGAAATTAGATCGTGTAAAAGAATTTATTGAAACAAATGAATACGATCAAGAAGAATTAGAACAAACAGAAATTCAGATCAAATACAAAGGTTATATTAAGAAAGAACAACAGAATGCAGATAAATTGCATCGTTTGGAAAATCTAAAAATTCCGGCTGACATCGATTATCATGTCTTTGGTTCGATGTCGATAGAAGCTCGTCAAAAATTAACAAAAATAAAACCTGCAACGGTAGCACAAGCATCAAGAATTAGTGGTGTATCACCAGCAGATATTAGTGTATTATTAATTTACATGGGAAGATAATATGGAAAATGTTCCACGTGAAACATCTCAAGAAAATCCTTCAAAAGAAGGATTTTCTGGTATTAAGAAATTAGATTTAAAAGATTATTTTTTAACAAAAGAAAAGTTCGAAATTTACGAAGATTCAGAAACTGAAGTTTTGTATACTCTCCCCCAACCTATCGAAAATTTGGGAAAGTATTACGAAAGTAAAAATTACATTTCCCATACCGATGGAAAGAAATCTATTTTCGAACGTTTTTATCAAATGGCAAAATCAATCAATCTAAATAATAAATTAGAATTGATTAATAAAATTGGCAATGGTAAAAAGATTCTAGATTATGGTTGCGGCGTTGGAGATTTTTTAGAGCATCTACAAAAAAATGGTTACGATGTTTTGGGAATGGAGCCAAATGATTCGGCAAGACGAATTGCTCAATCAAAAGTAGGAATCGAAAAAGTTACTTCTACAGAATTAGAACAGAATACAGAAAAGTATGATGTGATTACCTTGTGGCATGTTTTAGAACACATTCCTAATCTTAAAGAAATAATTACAGAACTAAAGAAACATTTAACAAAAAGTGGTATCTTAGTAATAGCTGTTCCAAACCACCAATCGTATGATGCTAAATATTATGGTGAACATTGGGCAGCTTATGATGTACCTCGTCATTTATGGCATTTCACAGAAACCAGCATGCGAAAGTTATTTAGCAACTTTGGTATGAAAATTGAATCTATCCACCCGATGAAATTAGATTCATTTTATGTGAGTCTACTATCTGAAAAATATAAAGGTAATAAGTTAGGTTTTATCAATGCACTTAGAATTGGTTTGAAGTCTAATACTCAAGCTAAAAAAACAGGTCAATATTCTTCTTTAATCTATATTATTAAAGCTGAAAATTAAAATAAGCGTTTTTAAAGAATGATTATCTAATCAGATGTATTAGAAGTCGTTTTTTTTCTAAAACTTTATTAAATCTAATTTATAGAAGCCGTTTTTTAAGATTAATAATAGATAAAATAAATAGCTATGAAAAAAAGTATTTTATTATTTGGGATATGCGCTTCAGCATTTTTAACTTCTTGTGCATCTACAACCGTTGCAAAACAAGAAATACAAACAGGTAAAGAAGTGAGAGGTGCATGGACTTTGACAAATGTAGACTACCAAGGTTTAACAACAAACGAGGTACAAGGTAATGTAAAAGTTACTGATGCAGTTGCGAAAGTTTTTGACACAGCAAACCCAGAATGTTATGAAGGTTCTACATGGAACTTAGTTCAAAACAACAAAAAAGGAACATATACATTTAATAACGCTGGCGGAGATTGCCCTTCAGGAACAACAAATATTATTTGGGATTTACAACAAGATGGTTCTACAACTTACTTTATCTTCAAAGATGTTACAGGAATCAAAGCGAAACAAAATACAGCAGGATATAAAATGCGTGTAGATTATGTTGATGCAAATTCGATGAAATTGGTACAAGATATCAATGCAAATGGAAAAATTGCACAAGTGATTTATAACTTCGTACGTTAATCAACAATTTAAAAAACTTAGAAATTATGAAAAAAATAAATACTAAAATAGCTGCAATTGTATTAGGAGGATCATTTATTATGTCTTCTTGTACAGCTGTACAAAATGCAAACAATACACAAAAAGGTGCTGGTATTGGTGCTGTTGCTGGTGGTGTTATTGGAGGAATCTTAGGTAATAATATCGGTAAAGGTGGTAACACTGCTTTAGGTGCTGTAATTGGAGCTGCTGTAGGTGGAGCTGCTGGTGGTGTTATTGGTAACAATATGGATAAACAAGCGCAAAAAATTGAGCAAGTTTTACCAGGTGCAGAAGTCGTAAGAACTGAAGAAGGGATTAACTTAATTTTAGATGAAAACTCTAAAGTTACTTTTGATTATAACAAAGCTTCTTTAACTGCTGTTGCTAAATCTAACTTAGATAAATTAGTAGAAGTTTTCAACGAATATCCTGATACAGATTTATTAATTGTTGGCCATACTGATAACGTAGGTTCTCAAAATTATAACTTACCATTATCTCAAAAACGCGCACAGTCTGTAAAAGATTATTTAGTTTCTAAAGGTATTGCTTCTTCTCGTTTAACATCGAAAGGAAAAGGTTTAGAGGAACCAATTGCTGATAATACAACTGCAGAAGGACGTGCTCAAAACCGTCGTGTAGAGATTGCAATTACTGCAAACGCAAAAATGAAAGCGGACGCTGCTAAAGAAGCAAACGGACAATAATTCATTTCAATATAAAACAAGAAAAGCGTTCAGATTTTGAACGCTTTTTTTATGTTTAATACGTTTACGATTATTTAAAATTAACCACAAACCATTTATTATTAATCTTTTCTAAAGTCACTTGATATGTCTTAGAAGATTGGTCTTTTAAATTTGCATTCACTTCAACTAATGCAACTTTTTCGTCTGCATCTAACACTTTTGCATCATTAATTGTTGCTTGCTCTAAATTCTTAATTGATTCATCAGAAGAAAATTTTTGGAAAGTATTCCATTCACCACTTCTTGTCAACGCAAAAGCACCAGAATAATTTTTCTTTGATAAATTTGTCATAAAACGATTCGAAAGAGATTTTACCATTCCAGCTTCTTTACTTACATGTGCAGGCGTACTTTCAACCAAAAGAGAATCTACAACCTCAGCAGCACCAACTAAATTCAACGGAACTTTTACCGCTTTACGATTCGTTAAATATCGTTCAGAATTCGGAATTCGAACCAAAATATCTAATCGATCACTCTTAATTTTAGAAGCATCTAATGACGAATATTTAATATTAATTGTATTTTTTCTGTACAAATCATCCATAGAATTTGGATCAATTGTAGAACGAAATGTGTACACAATACTACCTGAATTAAACACTTCTATCGTTGCCGTTACAGCTTTATCCAACTGAATTTCCTCTCCTTGCGCATTGTAGAAAAAAGGAGAAATTGAGATTCCACTATCATCTTGTTTTAAACTAAAATCGAAACGTTGTACATTAGAAGTCGGTTCAGCAGGCGTTTCTACAGTTTCAATTGCACCTGATTTTGGAATTCCATTCACCAAAGGAACTTGATTTCTATTCCATGTAAATTTATTTTGTAACGCGACTTTTTCAGCAATATCAAAAACCTCATCTACTGTTTTTCCATCTAACAACGTACGCACAATTCCCCAACGCGATTCATTATCCATTGATTGACTTGTGTTATACTCGAAAATAATCTGTAAAGCTTCCTTAAATTTATCTTGTTGCATAACAGGCAAAGCCTTCGAAATTTTGTCTACCGTTTCACTAAAAGTTTGCGCAGATGTAGAATCAATTTCAATGTTATCATTTTTACAACTGATAATCATTAAAGCGAAAGAAGCAATGATGAATAAACGTTTCATATAGTATAGATTAATACGTTTTGAGTTAAAGTTTTATAAGCAGTAAATATACTAAATACTTGTGTTGATAATGGTATTTTTTTAACAAAAAAAAAGCAAATTCCATTTCTGAAATCTGCTCTATATATAAAACAACTAAAACTTGAAAAAAATTCTAAATATCCATAGGAACTTCGATTAACATCAAGCGAGAATCTTTTGCTACATTAAACGAAAACTCGTTTGTATCTTTAATCTCGATGACATCTCTTCGTCCTAATTTGTTTCCATCAAATTCAACTTCTCCTTCCACAACCATAAAGAAAACACCATTTCCTTCTTTTTGTACTTTGTATGTTTCTTGTTTATCTTCTGTATAATTTCCTAAAAAAATCCATGCATCTTGATGAATCCAAACTCCTTGATCATCTGCATTTGGAGAAAGAACTTGATATAATTCATTTTCTTTTGCTACTTCACGAACAGAAATTTGTTGATAACGAGGCTCAACATTCATTTTATTTGGAATAATCCAAATCTGAAAAAAATGTCCTTCTTGGTTTTCATAAGCATTCATTTCACTATGAAAAACTCCCGTACCAGCGCTCATTACTTGTACATCCCCAGACTCAATTACAGAACCAGTTCCCATTGAATCTTCGTGAGAAATTCCTCCTTTTGTAGGAATTGTAATAATCTCCATATTATCATGAGGATGTTTTCCAAATCCCATTCCTCCGGTAATTATATCATCATTTACGACACGCAAAGCTCCAAAATGAATACGAGCTGGATCGTAATAATTTGCAAAACTGTAAGAATGTTTAGAGTCTAACCACCCATGATTTCCTCCACCTCTTGATTCTGATTTAAATATTTGGTAATTCATAGTAATTTATTTTTATACAAATTTAGGGTGCAAAAAAAACTTATCTATTGACATGTGATAAGTTATCAATTAACACACCTAGAAGATGAATAAAACTTTTTTTAAATTATTAACAAAATGTTAAAAATAATTTATATTTTAGCATTCAGTTAACACATGAGACATATATATGCTATCAATTTCAGGCGAATCAACATTTAATGTTATACTTTGGATTCTACTCCAAATCGTTCTTGTTATTATAGTAGCAGTTATTTTGTATAAAGTTTACAAAAAACTTACAAAATGAAAAAAGGTTCCGAAGTTTCGGAACCTTTTTAGTTTATATCAATTAATCATTACTGATTATTCTTCCAATCAATTATTTTATCACGAATAAACTCTGCTAATTTCACTTTACTTTGATGCGTCCAACCTGCAATATGTGGCGCCAAAACAACATTATCCGCTTGGATTAAATACTGAAATTCTTCTGGTAAATCAAATGCAACTAATTTCTCAAAACTCGATTTTTCAAATTCTAAAACATCTAAAGCTACTCCTAAAATTTTTCCTGTTTTCATTGCTTCAACCAAATCTTTTGTCACAACAGATTTACCACGCGCTGTATTCACAAAATAAAATGTTTTTTTAAAGTTAGAAATAAATTCTGCATTAATCATTTGCATCGTTTCTGGTGTTTGCGGCGTATGTAAACTTACAACATCAGCTTGTTCAAAAATTTCTTCTAACGAAACTTGCTTCGCAAATTCATTTCCTTTATTTGGCAAAATATCATAACAAATCACATTAACTTCAAAACCCTGCAAACGTCTCGCAAAAGCATTTCCCATATTTCCATAACCAATAATTCCAACCGTTTTTCCCTTCAATTCATCACCACGATTTTCTTCACGTTTCCAAATTCCATTACGAACTTCGTTATCAGCTCTGCGCAAATGATGCATCAACATCAACAACATACCAATCGCATGTTCACCAACAGAATCTCGGTTTCCTTCGGGAGAATTGAATAAAACAATGTTATGATCAGCTGCAAACTCTTCGTCAATATTCTCCAAGCCTGCCCCTACTCTACCAATAAACTTTAAATTCGTTGCTTTTGCTAAAAAATCTTTATCAATTGGAAATCTACTCCTTACAATCATTCCATCATATTCATTGATCTTTTGTTCGATGATTTCTTTGGGTGAAGTGTAATCTTCATCAACAATAAACCCTGCTTCACGAAGTCCATTATTTAGACATTCGTGATTAGAATCAATTGCTAAAATTTTATAAGGCGTATTCATTGCAAAAATTTTAATCAAAGTTACAACGAATGCAAGTATTATTATAAAATTGAAGATAAAATTGGTTACAAACAAATCGTTTATAACTACGTTAATAATATTTTAATTTATTGAAAATGTATAATTTATATTGCTAATTAAATAATAATTGAAGTTTAAAAAATGATTTTTAAAGCATTTGGTATGACCTTAACTTTTACTTGAAGTGAATCGGTATTATGAATCTCTCCATCAAGCTGATACGTAATAGGATTGTTATCTAAACTTTCAATCTTGAACTTTTTCACTTTTCGATACTTTGCTTTGTCCAACAAATCAATCTTTTTGGCTAAAACCAGTACAGAAAAATAAAATTGCTCGAAAACATCCAAATCTTCTATCATCAATAAATCCAATTCACCATCAGACAAATCAGCTTTCGGTGTAAAAGAGATTCCATAACCAGCAATGTTAGAATTAGAGCAGAATAGATAATAAAAATTTTTCTCAATAATTACATCATCTATATAAAGACGAAACAATTTCGATTTATAATTCAACAACGTTTTCACAGATGCATCAAAATATCCAGTAATCGTACGCTTTTGATTTTCTTCATATGTTTTTATAACTTCTGCATCAATCCCAAAACCTAAATTGCTAAAAAAATACTTGTCCTCTACTCTGCCAACATCAATCGTATGAACTGCATTTGATTTGATAATTTCAATCGCTTTGTTAGCATCTTTCGGAATATTAAGATTTGTTGCCAAACCATTTCCAGATCCAGCAGAAATTATTCCTAACGGAATATTTTTTTTCACCAAAGCACTCGCCACTTCATTGATTGTCCCATCACCACCGCATGCAACAATAACATCCGAATTTTCTGCAATCGCCTCCTTCACCAATTCTTTTGCATGAAATTGATAAGCTGTTTCTTTCAAAACGATTTCGTCTGAAGAATCAAATTTTGATTGTAAAAAATCGAGCGAAATATCGTGTTTTGCGTTTCCTGAATTAGGATTAACAATGAAAGTGTACTTCATTTTTTGGGAATTGAAATTTATCAAAACACAAAAATAAGAAATCTAAAAGAATCAAGCTATTTAACGTCTTTTTTTGAGGAAAAACTATCAAAAACTTTCTAACTTTGTCATATGAAAATTAAAGAAATTCAAAACGAAATAGTAGACGAATTCTCATTTTTTGATGATTGGGAACAACGCTACGAATATTTGATCGAGTTAGGAAAAAGCTTAAATAATTTACCAGAAGAAGCAAAAACAGATGATAAAATCATAAAAGGTTGTCAATCTTCTGTTTGGTTAGATGCAGAATTGGATGGTAATACAATCGAATTTAAAGCTGATTCTAATGCTATTTTACCAAAAGGAATTGCCGCACTATTGGTGAGAATGTATAATCATCAAACGCCAAAAGATATTTTAGAATCGGATACAGATTTTATCAACGAAATTGGTTTATCAGAATTTTTATCACCAACTCGTGCAAATGGATTATTAGCGATGATAAAACAATTCAAATTTTATGCGATTGCATTTCAATCAAAACAAAATAATAGTTAGACACATCATCTAATCAACCTTATAAAATAATGAACGACTTTTTAGGCCAAGCATTTATTTTTCTATTTTCCGCTGTAATCTGCGTTCCTATTTCCAAAAAATTAGGAATGGGTTCGGTTTTGGGATATTTAATTGCCGGAGTTTTAATTGGACCTTATCTGCTGAAATTTGTTGGCAATGACGGTACAGACATTATGCACGCCACAGAATTTGGTGTAGTTATGATGCTTTTTTTGGTCGGATTAGAACTTGATCCAAAGGAATTCTGGAAGATGAAAAATAAAATCATCAACCTTGGTGGAATGCAAGTTTTGGGAACAATAATTATTGCAACTTTAGTCGGAATATTTGCCTTGAAAATGGATTTTTCTTTGGCTCTTTCTATAGCTTTTGCAATAACCATGTCTTCAACAGCCATTATTATGCAAACACTTAGCGAAAAAGGATTGACCAAAACAAACATAGGTAAATCAACTTTTTCAGTTTTGTTGTTTCAAGATATTATGGTAATTCCAATCTTAGCAATTATTCCACTTTTAGTTGGAGATTCCTTGATTCAGTCCATTGGAGATGATTCTAAAAGTTTGTTAGTTGGTGGACCAGCGTTCATGAAAACCTTGGTTATTCTTGGTGCAATTACATTTATTTATGTGATTGCAAAATACATTATTACACCTTATTTCAAGTATGTTGGACAATTACAAGTTCGAGAAATTTACACCGCTTCTGCCCTACTTTTAGTCATTGGAGTTTCAATTTTGATGCAAAAAGTTGGAATTTCTCCTGCCTTGGGAGCATTTATTGCTGGTGTTGTTTTGGCGAATAACGAATATAAACATCAATTAGAAAGTGACATTGAGCCATTCAAATCATTATTATTAGGAATCTTTTTTATTGCTGTTGGATCAACGATTAACTTCAAATTAATTGCAGATAAACCTTTTATGATTCTTGGATTAACATTTGGAATAATGTTAATAAAATCATTGGTTTTATGGTTTATTGGAATCAAACATAAATTTGATTTTGATCAAAAATGGTTGTTCATTTTGCTTTTATCACAAGTCGGAGAATTTGCTTTCGTTATCTTATCATTGACTCGAAATTTAGATATTCTAAATAAAGAATGGTACGATTTGATGTTAGCTACAACTGCGATAACAATGGTAATAACACCATTACTTTTAGTCTTAAATGAAAAATTAATTCTAAAATATTTTGGTGTAAAAACAAAAGTAAAAACAATCATTGAAAACGATAAAATAAATCCACATTCAGCAGAAGGTGAAATAATTATTGCTGGTTTTGGTGATTTTGGAAACACAATTAGTCGTGTCTTGAAAAGCACTGGAATAAAATCGATTGTTTTGGATAATGATAGTGAGCGTGTAGAGAAAATGCGCAAGCAGGGTTTTAATGTTTTTTATGGCGATGCAACAAATGTTAACTTACTAAAATCGGCTGGTGCTGAACATGCAAAATATTTTGTAGCTGCTTTGGATCCGCCAGAAATTAATCAAAAATTAGTTTATATTGTTCGTAAAAACTTTCCGAATTTAGAAATTATTGTTCGTGCAAAAAATCGTAGTTATGCGTATAATTATTTGAAAGATGGTATAGACGAAGTTTATCGAGAAAACTTTTTCTCATCTGTTTACGTTGGTAGACAAATCCTTATAAAATATGGTTTTTCACCTGAAGAAGCGTCTAAAATTGGAGAAATTTTCATAAAAAGTGACCGAAAATCGTTGCGTAAAATTGCAAAACATGCCGAAAATTCTGATCAATATTTTGAAGCATCTAAGCAAGAATTTGAAAAGCAAATGAAAATGGTTGCAAAAGAAATTAACAATAGGAATAATGGAGAAAACGAATCATAAAAAACTATTAGTTTTACGTTTTTCTGCTTTGGGGGATGTTACAATGATTGCTCCTGTTTTACAAGAGTTTATTGAACAAAATCCTAACATCGAAGTTTATGTTGCTTCGCGCCCTTTTATGGGAAATATTTTCAAGCAATTTCCTCAAATCAAATTTATTTCGGTTGATTTGAACAAAGACTACAAAAGCTTTTTTAGCTTGTTCAAATTATACAAAGAATTAAAACAATATAATTTTGATTATGTAGCTGATTTTCACAACGTAATCCGATCAAAAGTCATTACAACTCTATTCAAACTTAACGGAACAGAAACGGCTACTTTAGATAAAGGTCGTGAGGAGAAAAAAGCTTTAGTCAATCAAAAAAATCGCGTTTTTAAGCAATTAAAATTAACAACTGAGCGCTATGCTGATGTTTTGCGTCAATTTAGTTTTAACGTCAATTTAAAGCATAAAATCGAACCAAAATCGATTAAAGAATCTAAATCAATTGGAATTGCGCCTTTTGCAGCCTTTACAAGTAAAATGTATCCCATCGAAAAGATGAAAATCGTTGCGAAGAAATTAGCTGAAAATGGGTACAAAATTTATTTATTTGGCGGTGGAAAAATTGAAATTGATGAATTAAAAACGTGGGAAAGTTTTAATCCTAACATCAAATCTTTAGCTGGAACAATCTCTTTTGAAGAAGAATTACAAGCAATTGCTAAATTAGAAGTAATGATTTCTATGGATAGCGCAAACATGCATTTAGCTTCGTTGATGGGAACACGCACAATTTCTATTTGGGGTGGAACGCATCCATTTGCTGGATTTTTAGGTTATGGTCAATCTATGAATGATGTGATACAAGACGAAACGATGAAAATTCGTCCAACTTCTATCTTTGGAAAAGATCCAAAAAAGTTTCAAAATTATGATTATTTTCAAAATTTGAGTGCCGAAGATATTTATGAACAAATCGTCGATAAATTAGAAAAATAATACTTTTAAAAGCATCATATCGATGCTTTTCCTATTTTTATAAGAAATTATAATCACATGAAGTATACATTTCTTATTCTTGCCTTATTCTCAAATTTTTTATTTGCTCAAGAACCGAAAGTTATTTTGGTTACGCTGGATGGTGTTCGTTGGAAAGAAGTTTTCCGAGGAGTTGAAAAATCAATTTTAAATGATAAAAAATACAACTCACTTATTGTTCAAACTAATGAAAAATATTGGACAGAAGATTCTATAAAACGTCGCGAATTATTGATGCCATTTACGTGGAAAACGATTAAAGACAAAGGAGTTATTTTAGGAAATCGTGATGAACAAAACTTTGTTAATTTGACCAACAAAAGATTATGGTCTTATCCTGGATACAACGAAATTATTACAGGAAAAGCTGATGATGAGCGAATTAAAAATAACAAAGATATTCCGAATCCTAATGTTTCAGTTTTTGAAATTGCAAATCAACAAAAGAATTTAAACAATAAGGTAATGGCTTTTGGAAGCTGGAGAATGTATACAAATATTTTCAATCAAGAACGTTCTAAATTGTTTGTAAATGCTGGATATCAAGATAGTTTTAATCAAAACAAATCTGAACGAGAATTGCTTATCGAACGTTTTCAATTAGAAACACCAAAACAATGGTGGGCAACTAGATTTGATATTTTTACGCACGAATTTGCGTTAGAAGCGATGAAAAATCAAAAGCCAAAATTACTTTTTATTGGTTATGGAGAAGCTGATGATTACGGACATGATGAAGATTACGATCAATATATTACTTCAATAAATCGCAATGATAGAATGATTGAGGAATTATGGAATTATGTACAAAGCGATCCATTCTATAAAGATCAAACAACTATTATTGTAACAACTGATCACGGACGTGGAAATGGAAGACAATGGCCAGAACATTATGATGAAATTCCTGGATCAGACGAAGGTTTTATTTTGATGATTGGAAATGGGATTAATCCTAAAAAATTCAAACAGAAACAAACTTATCTCAATCAAATTGCCTCTACAATTGCTGATTTGATGAAAGTAAAAACATGGAATTATAAGGATTCTGGGAAGTCGTTATTGAAGTAAGATTTGTCTGCTTTGGATATGCAGTTTAAAACGATAAAATATGCCTTTCAGAGCATTCCTAACTGTAAAATTATTTATTCAAAACTTCACTCTCACAATATCAATAATTTAACCTAAAAAAATATGAACAATCTTTATACAAAATCGGGAGGTCTTATAATAGGCTCTATTAGAATGTCAAGTTTACTTGCTCAAATAAATATTTATGAAGATAAGTTAATAATAAATTATTTGTTTTTCTTTAAAATAATCCTTTTAAAAAAAGATATTATAGATATAATTCCATCTAACGATTTTTTTGAAAAAGGAATTAAAATTCTTCATAAAAATCCTAAATATGATTCAAAAATAATTTTCAGAGTTTCTAATCCTGATAAATTGATAGAAGAAATAAAAAAAACAGGTTTTATGAATTGTAATTAATGCTAAAATACATATTTTATTACATCATTATCAACCTTATTTTGTACTTAATTATTTATTTTATTTTTCATGATATCAATAATCAATTAGATTATTTTTATAAAGTAGAAATAAAAAAACTCCCATCAAAAAATTTGATGGGAGTTTATATTTCTAACTTGTTTGTTC
>NZ_DKSQ01000098.1:0-35163 GCF_002472765.1 Empedobacter sp. UBA7252 | reverse complement strand
CTTGATTAATGAGCTGATTCTCTATTTTTTGATCGATTTCTTTAAAGAATCCGAAACCTTTTAAGATAATGATTAATCCAAAGACTAAAAGACAAATACCAACTCCTTTTCGCACCATAAATACTTTTTGATCGGTAAAACGTTTCTGTAGCTTCCCTGCCAAAAATATTTTACCCAAATCTATTACAAAATAGGTCGTCAAAACAACGCCCATATACAGCATAAAATCGCTTGGATTTGGATATTGAATCATAATTGAAGAAACAATTACAAACCAAAAAACAATGACACCGATATTCAACAAATTCATAATAAATCCATTGATAAACGTTCTCAAATAATTGTTGCTTACAAATCCCGCTTCGCCTTCTATATGTAGCTTTGGTTTAGAGAAATACATGAAAATTCCGTAAATCAACACAAAGAAACCTGCAATGATATAAATGCGGTAAAACTTTGGATGATTGGTCACATAATCTGTAAAATCTTTACTTCCATAATAGGCTGCTGCAATACATAAAATATCAGCTGCAATAACCCCTAAATCTAGGACTACAGCGGTTTTCCAACTTCTACGCAAACTGGTTTCAATAAGTAAGAAAAATACAGGTCCAATAAGAATTGTACTTAACAAAAAACCTATTAGTATGGCCGAAAATATTATTTCCATAACATAATTAAGGTCTGCAAGATAAGTCTAAAATATGAAACTTAAGCATCAACTAATTCAAAATCTAATTGCTTCTTGATTAAATCAGCATTTAAAACTTTGATTCTAACCGGACTTCCTAACTGATATTTAACACGTGTGCGTTTACCTATTAAAGCATGATTTTTTTCGTCAAAAACAAAATGATCACCTTTCATAGCACGAGAACGAATCAAACCTTCGCAACGCGTTTCTGGGATTTCAACAAAGATTCCATAATCTTGTACACCTGTAATAAAAGCATCAAAAGTTTCGCCAACAAATTGCTCCATGTATTTTACTTGCATATATTTTATTGACTCTCTTTCTGCTTCTGCAGCAATTTTTTCGCGAGAAGAACAATGTTTTGCTTTATCTTCGTAAACAGCTGCTGCAGGAGATTTTTTATCATCTAAATAATCTTGCAACAATCGGTGCGCCATCATATCTGGATAACGACGAATTGGCGATGTAAAATGCGTGTAATAATCGAACGCTAAACCGTAATGTCCTATATTCTCTGTTGTATATTTTGCTTTCGCCATTGTTCGCATTGCCAAAGTTTCAACCATATTTTCTTCTGGTTTTCCTTTCACTTCTGCTAACAACTTATTCATAGAATTGATAGTTGTTTTACGATCTCCAATCTCTAATTCATACCCAAATTGACGAATAAAATTTTTTAAGTCTAATAGTTTATCTGGATTTGGATCATCGTGAACTCGATAAATATAAGTGTTCGCATTCTCTTTTCCATGTTTATCTAAACTAATGAATTCTGAAACTTTTTTGTTACATAATAACATGAATTCTTCAATCAATTTATTCGAATCTTTCGAAATTTTGAAGAAAATTCCTTGTGGATTATGCGCTTGATCTAAATCGAATTTTACTTCAACTTTATCAAAATTAACCGCTCCATATTTCATACGTTTTTGGCGCATTGTTTTGGCTAAACGATCTAAAGTCAAGATTTCATCTTTAAAATCGCCATCTTTTCCTTCGATAATTTCTTGTGCTTCTTCATATGTAAAACGTCTATCCGAATGTGTAACAGTACGACCAAACCATGTTTTTACAATCTTCGCATTATCATCCATTTCGAAAACTCCCGAAAACGTATATTTATCTTCGTTTGGACGCAAAGAACACGCAACATTCGACAACACTTCTGGCAACATTGGCACTACTCTATCCACCAAATAAACAGAAGTTGCACGCTTATATGCTTCTTGCTCGATCAACGAACCTGGACGAACATAATGTGTAACATCGGCAATGTGAACACCAATTTCCCAGTTTCCATTCTCTAATTTTCGTATTGATAAAGCATCATCAAAATCTTTTGCATCTTTCGGGTCGATTGTAAATGTCGTTACATTTCGCATATCTCTACGACGAGCAGCTTCAGCTTCATCTATCGAAGTATCCAACTGATTTGCTTCTTCTTCAACTTCCTCTGGAAATTGAGCTGGCAAATCATATTCTAACAAAATTGCATGAATTTCTACATCCGTATCGTCTGGACTACCCAAAACTTGCGTGATTTCACCAAATGGTGAATTAGAACCTTCTGGCCAATTTGTTAATCGAACCACAACTTTTTCTCCTGGTTGAGCATTTTTAATTTTCTCTTTCGGAATAAAGAAATCGTGGTTACCATTTTGCATCGTTACAAAACCAAAATTTCCGTTCTTTCCTAACTCGAAAATACCTGTAAATTCAGTTTTATTACGCTCGATAATTTCTACAATTTCTCCTTCTGCTCTCGATTGATTGGCATGTTTTTTTGGATAAACATATACGCGAACCGTATCGCCCATTAAGGCATTTCGCGTTTTTCCTTTTTGTACAAAGACATCTTGTTCAAGACCATCAATCATAATATAAGCGCTTCCCGAAGAAGTCAAATCCGCAATCCCAACCATATAATCATTGGTTGCATTGATTTTGTATTTTCCTCTTTCTACTTCAGAAATCTTTTTGTCAGCTAATAAAACATTCAAATTCTTAATCAATAATTCTGTATCAATTCGATTTGTTAGGTTTAAAGCTGCTGCAATTTGTTTATAATTTAAAGGTTTATTCGGATTTTGAAATAAAACTTCGATGATAGACTTCGTAAACTTTGTTATGTTTTTGTCTTTTTTCGCCTTTGTATTTTTAAAATTTCTTCTTGGCATAATTTGTTTTCTGTCAAATCTCTTCTTGTTTTTTCGAGATTTATTTTAAAATAGTTAATTAATAAACATCTTAATTGTTTGATTATCAAATTATTTTTAATAACTATTGATAAGATGTTAATAAACAACATAACCACTGCAAAGGTAATATATCCTTTTTCTAAAATAACAATTTACAGCCAATTGTATGTTACGGAAAGGATAAGATTACTTGTAACGTTTTGATTTATTGCGAAAATTGAGCCAAAAAAACTATTTTTGCATTGATAATTAATTGAATGAAAACTAAACCATTATACCAAACCTACTTGATTAACCTTGATCGAGCTACGGATCGGCTTGAATTGATGCAAAAAGAATTCGAAAAATGTGAGATTACTTACGAAAGAATTTCTGCTGTAGATGCCAAAACTTTGGATTCGTCAACCTATAAAGTAAAAAATAAATATGACCGCGATTTAGTTCCTGGAGAAATTGGTTGTTATTTGAGTCATGTGAAAACGCTAGAAACTTTTTTGGCTTCTGAAAATGATTTTGCTTTGATTATAGAAGATGATGCTATTTTGGTTAATGATTTTAAATCTGCTGTAGAAAAAGCAATGAATCAATATGATGATTTAAAAGTAAAAGATCATTGGGATGTTTTGAAGTTGTTTAATGGAAAACGAAAACATATCAAAATAGCTGATGTTGACCAAAAATATATAATTGCAGCTTGTGGAACCAGTATTCCAATCACAACAATTGCAGCAATTTGGACAAGAAAAGCCGCAGAAAAATTTTTGAATAAAATTAAAACACCACTTCCTACAATTCAACGTCCTATTGATTGTGATTTACAGCATGCTTGGGAATTTGATTTAAGAATATATAATCTTCTTCCATCGCTTGTTAAACCAGCTCCAGTAGAAACGCAAATTCAGATTGATCGCAGTTTAAGAAAGTCTAAATTTCCAAGACAAATTCAATACGAATTGAATCGATTATTTCCTAAATATTTCTATTTAATCAATCATCATGGTTTCAAAAAATTCTATGATAGTTTTATTGCAAAGAAAAACGAACGTATTTCTTAATCAACAATTCTAAAATTTATTAAATATTTGAATTTAAATTAATTAACAACCTTTATCAACAGTTATAAACATTGTTAATTTCTATATAAGATAAAAAAAAAGCAGTTTCAAAATTTTGAAACTGCTTTTTTAATTTATAATAATTCGATACTTTCTTCTCTTAATTTTTCTTTTACTTTTCCGTCCCAAATACTCGCTTGTACTTCACCAATATGTCGAGACTTCAACATAAACATACACATACGCGATTGTCCAATTCCACCTCCAATAGATTCTGTTAACTTGTCATCTAACAACATCGAGTGAAATAATAAGTTTTTACGATCCGAAGAATCTCTAATTTCTAATTGTTTCGTCAAAGCTTCTTTATCTACACGAATTCCCATCGAAGATAACTCGAAAGCAGATTCTAAAACAGGATTCCAAACTAAAATATCTCCATTCAAACCTCTAAAACCAGCACTGTTTTCTGTACTCCAATCGTCATAATCAGCGGCACGTGCATCGTGTAATTCTCCATTACTCAATTCTCCTCCAATTCCATAAATAAAAACAGCTCCAAATTCTTTACAAATTGCATTTTCTCTTTCTTTCGGCGTAAGAGTTGGATATTTCTGTAATAAATCTTCAGACGAAATAAATGTAATTTGTTCTGGTAAAACAGCTTTCAATTGTGGATATTTTGCTTCTACATTTTGCTCCGTTTTTTTAATAACTTCATAAATCGATTTTACTGTCGAAAAAAGATAATCCAATTGGCGATCTTGCGGCACAATTACTTTTTCCCAATCCCATTGATCCACATAAATAGAGTGAATTGGCGAATAATCTTCGTCTGGACGCAAAGCGCGCATATCTGTTATAATTCCTTCGCCTGGCTCAATTTCTAATTCTTTCAAACGAATACGTTTCCATTTTGCCAAAGAATGTACAACTACCGCATTTTTATCATTCAAAGATTTTATAGGGAATTTTACAGGTCTTTCGATACTATTCAAATCATCATTAATACCTGTTCCATCCAAAACTACCAATGGTCCAGAAACTGGAATAATGTTTAATTCTTTTTGTAATCCTTTCGAAAATTCTTCTTTTACAAAAGAGATTGCTTGTTCTCTACGTAATAATGCTCTGCTCATCTTTTTAATCTTTAAATGATTTGTTTTTTTAACTGATGTAAAAGTAGAACAGCTAAAATCAATAAATATACTATTGACTTAAATTGGTTTAAAAATATTTAATTTTAAATATAAAATATTGTTTATACTTAACTATTTAAACTTTATAATAGTTTTAAATTTAATTTTTAAAATAAAAATCGGTAAACTCTAACGAATTGACCGATTTTATATCTTATAATAGATGTATAAAATTATCCGTTGTATGAACAAGCAATTTTATCTACGCGTCCTTGGTGACGACCACCTTCAAATTCTGTTGCTAAAAATGTATTCACAATTTCTTCTGCATATTCATACGCAATAAAGCGTGCAGGTAAAGTTAACACATTTGCATTATTGTGTTGACGAGCTAACTTGGCAATATCCATCATCCAACATAATGCAGCACGAATTCCTTGGTGTTTATTTGCAGTCATTGTAACGCCTTGCGCACTACCACAAATCAAAATTCCGAAATCTGCTTTTCCATCTTCCACAGCTTGTGCCGTTGGGTGTGCAAAATCAGGGTAATCAACACTCGCTGTTGAGAACGTACCAAAATCCTCAACCTCAAATCCTTGACTTGTTAAAAAGGGTACTAATTTCTCCTTATAATCGAACCCAGCATGGTCCGCTCCGATTGCAATTTTCATTTAATTAACAGGTGTTTTTGTTGTTTTTGTTTAAATAATTGTAAATCAAATGTTAAGTAAAAGTAACAACTTGTTAAAAGATGATTGAATAAAACTAATAACTTTTCGAGAGAAAAATTTGGAAATCTGATTCAAAAAATCAATTAGAAATAAATCAATACAAGTCAAGTAAAAGTTTTCATTTTGGCATAAAAGATTTACACACCGTTATGAATAGTTTTCACAAAACTTCTTTTTAACAAAAGTTGTTTATCAACCAAAATGATAAATTGTTGATAGAATATCTAACTCTTTCATTACAAAACAAAATTACAAATAATAGCTTGTTAATTGCTATTAAATAAAATTTATCTCACTTTAGTTATCCACATATTAACAGTGCTAATAATAGTAACATTTTTTTCTTTTTTTAAAATTTAAAAATTAATTAAACTATATATATTATTATGAATTGTTAATAGTTGAAAATTGTATTGAATGATTTTAAGTCTCAAAATGAAAGTTTGATTACTTTTGTGTAGTTCAAAATTTCAAATCAAAATATGAAAACAATCAACGACTACAATTTCGAAAACAAGAAAGCATTGATTCGTGTTGACTTCAATGTTCCGCAAGACGAAAATTTAAATGTGACAGATGATACACGTATTAGAGCTGCAAAACCAACGATCGACAAAATATTGAAAGATGGTGGCGCTGTTGTATTAATGAGTCATTTGGGACGTCCTAAAGGCGAATTCAATGATAAATATTCATTAAAACATATTGCATCAAAAGTTTCAGAAATTCTTGGTGTTGATGTGATCGTTGCGAATGATGTTATTGGCGATGATGCGAAACAAAAAGTTAGTAATCTAAAACCAGGCCAAGTTTTATTATTGGAGAATGTTCGTTTCCATAATGAGGAAGAAGCTGGAGATAAAGACTTTGCAAAATCATTGGCTCAATTTGGAGATATTTATGTGAATGACGCTTTCGGAACAGCACACCGCGCACATGCTTCGACTGCAATTATTGCTGAATTTTTCCCGGGAAATAAATGTTTTGGTTTGTTAATGGAACAAGAATTAACAGCTATTAACAAAGTGTTATCAGACGGAGAAAAACCTGTAACAGCGGTACTTGGAGGAGCTAAAGTATCTTCTAAAATTACGATTATCAACAATATTTTACCCGTTATTGATAACTTGATTATTGGTGGTGGAATGACGTATACATTTGTAAAAGCAAATGGCGGAAATATTGGAAATTCGTTGGTAGAAGATGATAAATTAGATTTAGCGAAAGAAATTTTGGCTGAATGTGAAAAACATAATGTAAAAGTTTATTTACCGGTTGACAATGTAATTGCTGATAATTTCAGTAATGATGCAAATACACAAACAGTTCCTTCGGATCAAATTCCTGATGGATGGATGGGAATGGATGTTGGTGAAGAATCGTCAAAAGTTTTTGCAGATGTAATTAACAATTCGAAAACAATTCTTTGGAATGGTCCTTTAGGTGTTTTTGAAATGTCAAATTTTGCAAAAGGAACTATTGCTTTAGGTGATGCAATTGCTGAAGCTACGGCAAACGGCGCTTTCTCGCTTGTTGGTGGTGGAGATTCTGTTGCTTTCGTAAAACAATTTGGTTACGACGACAAAGTAAGCTACGTTTCTACAGGAGGTGGTGCAATGTTAGAATCGTTGGAAGGTAAAGAATTACCAGGAGTTGCTGCGATTTTAAAATAAGAAAAGGAAAAAAATACTTAAAATAGTAAAAAATTAAGTCGAGCATTTGCTCGACTTTTTTTGTCTTAATTGTTAAGCTGAATTTATTTCAACTTCTCATCTTAATGATTAGGTTCTTCACTTTGCTGTCGTTTCGTTCAGAATGACATTTTTTTTTAGCATCAAATTTTCTGCCATTCCAACGTTAGGAGGAATCTCAATGATTCTAAAATTGTTAATAGTAATCACTTGTTATTTAATAAATTAACTACTTTTCAACTGAGTTATAAAAAGAATGTTTATAGCTTGATTAATTACTCAAATTGTTAATAGTAAACTATTCAATATAAATGAATTAAAAAGTTATGAATAAACTTTATTAAAACTTGTGAATAATGATGATTTTAGAACTAAATTGATTTAATAAAGTTAAAATTGTTAATTATAAAAACTTGATAAATAATGAATTAAAAAGTAATTAAGAAAGTTTATCAAAAATTGTTGAAACTGAAATCTCCCTACAATTAGCCATTTTATTTATAGAAAAGGATTGTTATATTCGTAATGATTTAATAATCAATCTATGAATGAATTTAACCAACGACTAAACGAAGTAGAAAATCATTTGCAGCACAATGATCTTGATTTGGGCTATCGCCGATTAATTGATTGCGTGTTGGATTTGGGTGAGAAATCTTTTTACAAAGAGATTATCTCCTATTCGGATCTTTATTACACCGAAAATTCTACGAACGAAAATAAAATAACGCAGGCTTTACAATTGGTGGAAAAGTTAAAACAAGCTTCTCCTCCTCCCTTTCAGAAAGAAGAAACATTGATATCAACCAACAATGTTGAAAAAGCTTATCATCGTCGAAATTTTAAACTCCATCCCATTACTTTTGATTTGAAATCACGAGAAGTTGTTGGATTAGTTGGAGAGAATGGAAATGGAAAAACGACTTTATTACGTTTAATTTGTGGTGAATTGAAACCAACTTCTGGCGAAATAATTTATCATTTTTCTAAAGCAAAACCGTTTAGTTTTGAGCTGAAAACAAAATTAGTTTATGTGCCGCAACGAATCGAAGTTTTATATGGTACGTTGATGGAAAATCTGCAATTTACCTTGACATGTTATGATATTTACAACGAAGAAAATAGGTTATTAGCGAATGTTATGTTGGCGCGTTTGGGGCTTTGGCCTTACAAGGATTTGCAATGGCGACAATTGTCGTCTGGTTATAAAATGCGATTCGAGCTCGCGCGAACGTTATTGCGTCGTCCAAAAGTATTGTTGTTAGATGAGCCTTTGGCTAATTTAGATATTTTGGCACAACAAATTATTCTTGAAGATTTGAAATTTTTATCACAATCAATCCGAAATCCTTTTGGTGTTATTTTGAGTTCTCAACAATTGTACGAAGTTGAAAAAGTATCGACAGAAGTTCTCTTTTTAGAGCAAGGAAAGCTTAAAATACAAGGAGATACAAATGATTTGGAAGGTGATTTTACGATTGTTGAAATTGATGTTGAAAATACCAAAGAAGAGTTATTAACAGCTTTATCTAACATCGAAATTAAACAGATAAAATTCAATGGAGGATCATATATCGCATATTTTGATGATGAAATTTCGATGAATATGATTTTGTCTGAAATCGGAAAATCATTATTGAAAGTAAAATACATTCGAGATATTTCGAAATCAAGTCGTCGCTTTTTTGTCAATTAAAACCAACCAACTATGTTCAAAAAAATAAATCAAACTTTAATTACCAAATATCCATTGATTTGGAATCTGAAATTTATTTGGATTTTGTTGACGGTTTTAGTTTTCAACTTGATTGCATTTATCAATGGTTTTTTGTTTTTTACTAAAAAATCTCAACTGCAAGTAACTGGACTTTATGAAGTGTTTTTCAACTCAGGAATTGCAATTTATTACCTATTAATTGGTGACATTATCGGCGTTATTTGGTTGTATTTCTATATAAAAAATAATCGTTTCAAATCAAATTATCCAACCTCAAGAAATTATTTATTCAAAGAATTTTTGGCCGTTTTCTTCATTATATTTTTGATGTTTTATGTACCAAATTCGTTCAAAACTGGTCTTAAATTTCGTGTTTCAAATTATATAACTGAAGAGCAATATTTGAAAGATATCGATATTATCAATAGAGCGCAAGGTTTTACGTTGCAACCAAATTTTGGGTACGATAATTATTCGAGAAATTTGCCTGTTCCAGCTTTTGATTCGTTGGTTTCGGAAAAAGAAACAAGAGAATTATATGAAAAAAATAAGAGAGAATATTTAAGAAAAAATCCAACATACTCATATGATGCTTTTTTGGATCCGTATTTCAGAAATCCTGAATTTGAAACCTTATTAAGAGATTATTTTCCGGATCGATTTAGTTATTCTAAAATTAATTTTAATCAAACGTATCAACCTCTTAAAAAGAATAATTCATCTACAGATTCATTTCAAGAAGAAATGGACTATCCTACTACAGTAGCTGTAGATTCAACTTATGCTGTTGTCGATTCTGCTGCAGTAACATTAAATTCTGGTGGAAAACCAGATGTTTATTACAACTTAGCAAGTTTGTATAATTATAGTGTTTTGGCTTTTAACAATCCGAAAGATTCTACTTTAAATCATCAATTTTATGATGGACAATGGATTGCTTTGTTGCAAAAAAATGATCGAAAAGTAATTGAAAATTTATTGAATAATTATACCGATTTATTAAAAAAGCAAGAAATTGGGTATCAGTTCAAACATAAAAAGTGGATTGATTATTTGCCTCAATATCCGTATTATTTCATTGATCATAAATTGAATTATATTGATCCTTATCAAACTGTAGATAAAAAACTGAATGATTATATCCACCAAGATAGTTTAAACAAAGTGTATGAAAATATTGAGTTTTCGAAATATAGTTCCACTTGGTTAGAACATATTCAGTACTATTTACTAATCGCTTTAGTTATTACCGTTCTTATTATTACATTCAGATTTAGTTCGTTCAAAGTTTGGTTAATTTCATTGATTGGCGCAGGAATTTTGGCAATTTTAGGAAGCGTTTTCGGAATTTCTATCGATGCAAGTATTGGTTATACACAATTCACACCTTATATTATTTTATTTGTTTTTTACATTGCATTTATAGTGACTACACTAATTGGCTTACGTTCCAAAAAATATAAAGTTTTGACAGGTGTTAATCTTAATTGGTTTGTTGCGACCAATATTTTTATTGGAATTGTGATGCTTAGTTTTTACACAGATTTGCGTGAAGAAATGTTATATGAAGCAAATAAACATATGAATATTTATGAGTTTAGACAAACAAATAAAGAATTATTGCTGTTACAAGAATTTGCAGAAATTTTTCTTTACATCAATCCAATTTTATATTTAATAAGTTTTTATTTCATCATCAATCTTTACAAAAAATGGCAAGCAATGCCAGAAGAATAAAAAAAGAAAAGCGAGCTAAATCGGCTCGCTTTTCACTTGATAATTGAATGAAAATGAATTTTAAAAACTACTTTAAAAAAAACTTACTTATGAAATGAAATAACACATTGTGTTAATCAATAATAATTTTTAAACTCACACAAATTTTAAAATATTCTTTCAAAATTTAAATTAATAGAGGTTAACCATCAAAATTTGTAGGTTAACCCTAATTTTTATGATTTTATGCACATTTAGACGAAGGTCTATTTCCTTTCGCATCACGTTTTTTGTGCATACTAAATTTATTAGATTTCATACGCTTTTCACGATCTTGTTTGTATTGATTGAACTGATTTTTGTCTAAAATTTTCTCTAATTTAGTATCAAAATCGTTTGTACCTTTTTCTGGTCGAGAGCCTCTTTCTCCTTTTTGAGTAGAATTTTTGTCTCTGTTTGTAAACTCTTTTTTCATGTCAGAATCTCTACTCTCTAACAACGATTTTACTTTTTTCTTTTGAGCAGAACTCAAATTATATTGATCAAATTCTTTCAATTGTTGATCTACAGTTGGGCGTTCTCTTTGCTCTTTTCTATTTCCAGATCGTTCACCTTGTTGTGGTCTTTCTTGTGCGGATAATGTCATTACCATCATCATGCTTGCTAATAAAAATACTTTTTTCATAATCTATGTTTTTTATAACTAAATGTTAGAATTATATTCTTTTCATTTTTCTTGAAACAAAGTTGCAACACAAAAAAAAGACGTAAAAAATATTGAGGTAAACGAGTGTTAAGTAGCGGTGAAATAAAAGATTTATTAAAATTTTTAACAAAATTGTCAAATTTATTGAATAAAAAAATCCATTCGATAAAGAATGGATTTTGATGTATTTTTTTTGAAAGATTATTTTATTTTTTTCTCTAACATTTTAGAAAAAGTTTTAGCAGTTTTTGCAAACCCTTCTCCAATTCTCGATTCATCACTATAATTATTACCGAATTGAGTTCCTGGAGCTTCTTTATAATTGACAACAAATTTTTTATCTTCAAAATTATTAGAATCAACAATAGTAATAGTTGTAGATACTTTTGCAGCTTGTTTCATTACAAATGCATCCCAACCTGGATAAATCCAATCAACTTTAACAATCATTGTGTAAGGAGCATCTGTAGCGTTTTCAGAGAATGAAATTCCAGTAGATTTTGCACCATATTTAGTTAATAACTCCATAAATTTTGGTTCCCAGATAGACTCTTTTGCACCAGTCCATTTATCATTCCAAATATCTCCATTTCCAGCATTTTTGCCATTTAGATCAACAATCTTTTTTTGAACATATTCTGCTTCTGTAATGCTATCTGCATTAATTTTTAGATTTGAATAGTCAAAAATAACTTTCATTTTAGATTGTCCTTTTAAGAAATCGACAGTACCAGATTTTACTTTCTCTTTTTGAGCATAAATGTTTGAACCGAGTACAATAATGATTAATAATAAATAGTTTTTCATAATAGTTTTAATAAATTTCAGCAAAATATAAATATTCTTTAAATAGTTATTGTATAATCATTTAAAGAAATATTATTTAGAAACGTTTATTGTTTATAAATAGTTTGTAAGTCTTGGAAAAATTTTACTGAAAATAATAATCAAAACGTTTGGTACACTACTTTTGTCTTAACAAAGTTTAACAATATTGTATGAAAGTTTTAATTTCTAAATCAATTGTATTTGTTAATTTTAGAGGAAATTTGAATCAATAATATAAACATTAATTTCAACGAAATTTTGGATATACAACAACTAAACCAACAAATAGAAGCAAAAAGCGAAAGCATTGCAAGGTTGACATCGGAAATAAATAAAGCGATTATTGGACAAGAAAAAATGATTGAAAGTCTATTAATCGGATTACTTGGAAATGGACACGTTTTATTAGAAGGTGTTCCTGGATTAGCAAAAACATTAGCTATTAAAACATTATCTGATGCTGTTGATGGATCTTTTTCTCGTATACAATTTACACCAGATTTGTTACCTGCCGATGTTGTGGGGACACTTATTTATAATGTAAAAGAAAACGATTTTAGAATCAAAAAAGGACCAATATTCGCCAATTTTGTTTTAGCTGATGAGATTAACCGTTCGCCTGCAAAAGTACAATCTGCCTTGTTAGAAGCAATGCAAGAGCGTCAAGTAACAATTGGTGACGAAACGTATCTGTTACAAAAACCTTTCTTGGTTTTGGCGACTCAAAATCCGGTGGAACAAGAAGGAACTTATCCTTTGCCAGAAGCACAAGTTGACCGTTTTATGTTGAAAACGGTCATTACTTATCCAGAATTTGAAGCAGAACGTTTGATTTTAAGAAATTCGATTAATCAATCTTTTCCAAAAATTGAGAAAGTAATCTCTATTCAAGAATTGTTGGATGCGCGCGAAATGGTGAAACAAGTTTATATGGACGAAAAAATTGAAAAATATATTTTGGATATTATTTTCGCGACTCGTTTTCCAGAAAAAGTTGGATTAGAAAAATTGGTTCCAATGATTTCGTTTGGTTCTTCGCCTCGTGGATCGATCAATTTGGCACAAGCTTCAAAAGTGTATGCATTTTTACGCAAACGCGCTTATGTTATTCCAGACGATGTACGTGCAATGGCAAAAGATGTGTTGCGTCACCGTATCGGAATTAGCTACGAAGCAGAAGCAGAAAATGTTACGCCAGAAGAAATTATAGACAATATTCTTAATGTTGTTCCAGTTCCTTAAACCACTATTCAAAATCATTTAAACTTTGGATGCAAAAGAAATCATCAAACGTGTAAAACGTATTGAGCTAAAAAGCAAGCGTAAAGCGAGCAACCTTTTTATGGGTGAATATCACAGTTCATTCAAAGGAAGAGGTATGATTTTTAGTGAAATTCGTCCTTATCAATACGGTGATGACGTTCGTAATATCGATTGGAATAAAACGGCTCGATATAGCGAACCTTATGTAAAAGTTTTTGAAGAAGAACGAGAATTAACCATGTTTTTATTGGTTGATGTTTCGAATTCTGAAAACTTTGGAACACGAAAACAAATTAAAATGGAAACGATTGCTGAATTGAGCGCTACATTGGCTTTTTCGGCAATTACCTATAATGATAAAGTTGGTTTGATATTATATTCGGATCAAGTGGAGAAATTTATTCCACCCAAAAAAGGAAAACAACATGTGTTGCGTTTGGTGAGAGAAATTGTTTCGTATGAGCCAAAAAGTAAGAAAACTGATTTAGCAGAGACTTTGGAAACATTTATGAATTTGGTTCGCCGAAAATCAAATGTTTTTATTCTTTCAGATTTTATTGATTCGTCTGATTATGAAAAAGCATTGCGAATCGTGGCAAAAAAACATGATGTGACTGGAATTAGAGTTTATGATGAAAAAGAACAATCTTTTCCAGATGTAGGTTTGGTTCATGTGCAAGATAACGAAACAGGTGAAATCCGCTTGATTGATACTTCATCGAAGAAATTGCGTCAACAATATGCGCAATATTATCGCGATTTAGATCAACGTTATCAATCTATTTTCAAAAAAAATCATTCAGGCGCAATCAGTATTCGTACCGACGAAGATTATGTTCGCCCATTGTTAAACTACTTTAAAAGTCATAAAGCCTAATGAAGAATTTATTGCTTTTAGTAAGTTTTTTTATCCTTCAATTTTCGTTTGCGCAAGAAATTACGCCAAAATTAGATCGCACGACAATCAAAATTGGCGAGCCAATCCAATATGAAGTGAAAATTGATTACAAAGAAGGAGATAAAGTTGTTTTTCCTACGATTTCAGATTCAATTAATCATCACATCGAAGTTTTAGGTCAAAAAATTGACACTGTAAAAACGGATGGAAAATCTGAAATTGTTCAACATTTAGAATTGACTGGATATGATGCAGGTAAATTTAATATTCCGTCATTTATCATTCAGAAAAATGGAAAAGATTTAACAACAAAACAACTTGAAATTGATATTCAAGATATTGCAGTTGATACAACGAAAAATGCAATTTTCCCGATAAAACCTGTAATGGAAGAAGAATATTCTATTGGAGATTATTGGAATAAATATTGGTTGTACGGCATTATTGCGTTGATTTTATTTATTATCGGAATTGTTTTGGTTGTATTATATGTTCGCGCAAAATCGAAATTATCTGGCAAAGATTCGTACAAAACGCCTTATGACGAAGCGAAAGCAAGTCTGAAAGCCTTGGATGCTAAGAAATATTTGAAACGTGGTGAACAAAAAGAATATTACACGCAATTATCATTTATTGTAAGACGATATTTAGGACGTATTTATAACTTTTCGGCATTAGAAATTTTGTCGGATGATTTGGTAAAATATGTTGCGACAAAACCAGATGTTTTACCAGAAGATGTGCAGAAATTTAAACAATTTTTGTTCGATGCTGATTTGGTAAAATTCGCAAAACAAGAATTTGATGAACCAACAAATATTTCGCACCGAAATTGGGTAGATGAATTTGTAGATCGTGTAAAACCATTAGAAATTCCGGAGAACGAAGATTTGAAAAAAGATCAAGTGACGGGAGAAAAATATAAACAGTTTAATAACAATTAGGAATGCTAAATTTTGAGTTTCAAAATCCTTGGATCTTACTCTTATTGCTTGCTTTGCCTTTCTTTATTTTCAGAGAAATTCGCAAAACGAGCCAGAAAAAAGCATCCTTAAAATTACCTTCACTCAAAGCATTTGGAGGTGCAAAAAGTTCGTTAGCGACGTACAAACCACTTTTATTTTTGATGCGAATTATCGCAATGGTTTTGTGCATTGTTGCTTTAGCTCGTCCACGTTATGTAGATGTTACGACAAAAGTAAAATCGGACGAAGGAGTTGATATTTTATTGACTGTAGATACGTCATTGAGTATGTTAGCGCGCGATTTGAAACCAGATCGTTTAACAGCGTTAAAAGAAGTTGCAAAAGACTTTTCACTTGGAAGAAAAACGGACAGAGTTGGTTTGGTCGAATATTCTGGAGAAGCTTTGACACGTGTTCCATTAACAACAGATCGTGATGTTTTGATACAAGAAATCGAAATGTTACATTCTGGTAGTTTAGCTGATGGAACAGCAATTGGAGTTGGTTTGGCAACAGCTGTTAATCATCTTAAAAATAGTAAAGCAAAATCTAAAGTAGTTATTTTGATTACAGATGGTGTTGAAAGTGTAAATCCTTCTGGAGATTTGATGTATGTTTCACCGAGACAAGCCGCTGATATTGCAGCAGAGAAAGGGATAAAAGTATATACAATTGGTATTGGAACAAACGGAATGGCGCCTATGCCTGTTGGTTACGATATGTTAGGTGATTACGTTTTTGAGATGCGTCCTGTACAAATTGACGAAAAACTGTTAGAAGAAGTTGCAGATAAAACTGGAGGTTTATATTTCCGTGCAACAAACAATGAAAGTTTGAAAAACATTTATAACGAAATTGATAAACTTGAAAAAACAGAGATTAACGAAGTCAAATATTATAATTATACCGAATTGTTTGCACGATTCTTATTGCCTGCATTCATTATTTTGGTATTAGAAGCCATTTTACGAAGAACCGTTTTTAAAGAATTAATCTAATGCAGTGGGGAGAATTACATAATATTTGGTTGATGATTTTATTGTTTGTCGTTATTTTTCTATCGATAACAGTATTTCAATGGCGCGAACGTGTAAAGAAAACATTTGCAGATAAAGAACTGTTTCCATTTGTTTTTCCAATCACTTCTTCAAAGCGTTATGGTTTCAAAATCATTGCATTTTGTGTGGCTTTATTTTTAATGGTAATTGCATTGATGGATCCACTTTATGGTGAACGAGATGTGCAAGTAAAGCGCGAAGGAATTGATATGGTTTTCTTGTTAGATTTATCAAGTTCGATGAATGCACAAGATGTTGCTCCTTCGCGATTAGAAAAAGCAACAAAATTAATTACAGAAACATTACATCAATTAGGAGGAGATAGAGCTTCTTTGGTTGCGTTTGCAGCGAATGCTTACACGATTTCTCCATTGACAAATGATTATGCTGCAATCGAAAGTTATTTGCAAAATGTTAATACTGAGTTAATTTCGAGCCAAGGGACAAATTACTTAAATGCGATTCAGGAAGCTGCAAAAACATTCAAAGGATCGGCGAATACAAGTAAATTAATTGTACTAATTTCGGATGGAGAAGACAACGAAAATACAGTTAATCAAGCTTCTAAAATAGCAAAAGATAACGGAATTCATATTGTATCAGTTGGTGTTGGAACAGATAAAGGAGCTCCAATTCCGATGTATTACAATGGCTACGCCGAAGACTATAAAAAGGACGAAACAGGTTCTATAGTTATTACAAAATTAGAAGATAAAAATCTTCGCAAATTGGCACAAGATACAAACGGAACTTACATTCATTTGGATAATACGCAAGATGCATTATCCGCATTATCAATGTATAAAACCCGATTAGATAAAAACGAAATTGCTAACTCTACAACAAGAGATATGAATCATATTTATCAGTGGTTTTTAGCGGTTGCGGTTTGTTTACTTTTTGTGGAATTATTAACATCTGAATATAAGATTTTTAACAAAAAGAAATAGTAAGTTTGTATGGTAAAATGATGTACTTTTTAAAACAAATAGGATTTTTAGGAATAATGCTTTTATCCGTTTTTGGTTATAGTCAATCGAAAGCGAAAAGCTACATTATTGAAGGAAACGAGTATTATCAAAAAGGAAAATTTGATAATGCAGAAGTTGCCTACAAGAAAGCTACCATGGAAGATCCAACTTCTGTCAAAGCAAATTACAATTTAGGAAATGCTTTATTTCAACAAAAACGTTACAAAGAAAGTATAGCGCATTACAAACGTTCTGCTGAAGTATCTAAAACGAATAATGATAAACATTTGGCTTATCACAATTTAGGAAATGCTTTTATGCAGGAAAAAGATTATCAAAATGCTGTTGATAATTACAAACAAGCCTTACGAAATGATCCAAAAGATGATGCAACACGTTACAACTATGCATTAGCAAAAAAAATGTTAGAAAAAGAACGTGAGAAACAAAAAGATCAAAATAATAAGGATAATAAAGATCAAAACAAACAAGATCAAAATAATCAGCAAAAACAACAACAGCAGCAAAATAAACAGAATCAACAAAACCAAAATAACCAAAAGCAAAATCAGAATCAGAATCAATCTCAACAACAACAATCTGATCAGCAGAAACAGCAAAATCAAGGAGGAAACCCGAAAGCTGGTGGTGAAAATGGAAACAATAAAGGACAAGGAAATAATCAATCTCCAGAAATCAAACAAGGAAATAATGGAGACGGAAAAGAACAAGATAATGCAAAGAATAATTTGGGAGACGGTTTGCTAAAAGCATTGCAAAATCAGGAAGCCAAAACCCAACGAAAAATTATTCAACAAAAAGCAGAAAAACAACGAACAACAACATCTAAGGATTGGTAATGACAACGACAAGCGTTTTAAATAGCTTTTTAGTGTTTGCCTTAACGTCTATCACAGCGTTAGCACAACAAATTTCTTTTAAATCTGATGCAGATAAAACACAGGTCAGTTTAGGAGAAGCATTTAGCGTGGGCTTTTTTATCGAATCTAATACAGATAGTTATTCGATTGATCAACCAATGAAATATCCTCCACATAATGGATTACAAATTGTAGGTGAACAACGCTCGCAAAATGTTTCTTATGTGAATGGAAAAGGAGTGATAGAAGAAGGAATTATCCTTGCTTTTGTTGCTGAAAAAGAAGGTAAATATCGAATTGGAGCTGCTAAAATTGTGATTAATGGAAAAACCTATACATCGAAACCTGTCGATGTTGTAGTGAAAGGAACGGGGTTGACGCACAACAATTTTAGAAGTAATACTTCGCAGCCTGTTTTTCTACAAAGTAAAGTTTCGAAAACGAATCCTTATGTGAACGAACAAGTTGGTTTATCAGTAAAATTATACGTAAAAGATTTATCTTATCTTAATCGTAAACAAAACTTTCGTCAAGGAAATTTAGACGGATTAAGCCCAAAAATTGTAAAAAGCTCTCCCGAAAATATCAAGCAAGAAATTGTTGGAGGAAAACAATATTTCTCCGAAGAAATTGCACGTTATTATGTTTTTCCTCAAAAACCAGGAAAGATAGAAATCGATCCGTTTTCGGTAGATGTGGTGTTGCCAACAACGTATGGAGCGGAGCCTGTAGAAGTGCGTAGTAATCCAGTTGTGATTAATGCAAAAGCACTTCCAGAAGAAGGAAAGCCAAAGAATTTTAGCGGTGCAGTTGGTCAATTTAAAATGAACGCTTCGGTTGATAAAAAAGAAGTTGCAACCAATGAAAGTGTAAATTTTGATGTTGAAATTATTGGAACAGGAAACTTTAATACGATTAATTTACCTGAAATTACGACGCCAAAAAATTTAGAAAAATTCGCACCGAAAAAACGCGATGCATATAAAACCTATGATACAGGAATGAAAGGAAAAGTTGCTGAGCAAACAGTTCTTGTCCCAAATTTTGGAGGAGAATATACGATTTCGCCTGTAGAATTTTGTTATTTCGATCCTGTTAAAGAGAAATATGTAACCTTGAAATCAGATTCGATTAATTTGTCTGTTTCAGGTTCTAAAACTTCTTCTGCAACGGCTGTGGCTTCTAATTCACCAGATTCGACAATTTCTGATAAAATAGAAGAAATGACGAACGATGTGAAAGAAGGAAAAAGCGGTTGGTTGTGGTTAACTGGTGGTGTAATTGCATTGAGTGCTGGAAGTTTATTTTTGATGAGAAAGAAAAATAACCCGACACAAAAACAAAAAATTGAACCAAAAATAAAACCTCTTAACGAGCAAAATAATTTTGAATCATACCAACCAAAAACAGAAACCCAAAAGTTTACTTTGGTTGAAAAACCAACGATAAATTCGAGTCAAATTTCTGCTGAATTAGATGAATTGAAGCAAAAAATAAACGTTGAAGACCAAAAAGATTTTTATCAATTACAAGAAAATATTTTGTGTAATGCCGCGCTATTAAAAACGAATACAGATTTAGCTCATTTTTCTGACGAGGTGATTGCAAATAAATTGATTGAAAATGGTGTGAGTGAATTAGCCGTAGAACAATGGAAATTGTTGCTGAACAACGCACGACAAGCTAAATATGCCTTTGGTGGTTTGCATCAAAATTTAGAAGAAGTTTTCGAAGCTACGCAAAATATTTCCGAAGAATTATTACGAAAATAAATTTCAAGTTTTTTAGATAGTAAAAGGGACAATCTCAGTTTTGAGTTGTCCCTTTTATTTTACAATTCATCCATCATATTTTACAATTCGGTAACATATAATTTCAAACGAAAAGTGTTTGTAAGAACTTTGACTCAACAAATTAAAAAACACAAATGATGAAAACAATTTTCTTAACAATCGCAACAATACTTTCTGTATCAACTTTTGCACAAAATAAATTTGAATCAGATATGAATAAAACTTTAACGGAATGGAACAAAGGAAATCATTCTTCTGAAGTTAATTTTAAGCAATTAATAAATGATTATCCAAATGAATGGTTGCCTAAATATTACTTGACTTTTTCTGAAGTTTTGAAAACGTTCGAATCAAAAGATATTGCTAAAAATGAAGAAATTCTTTTGAATGTAAAAACTCAAATCGATGATTTAGTCAGAAATAATCCATTAAATGTAGAAATTCTAAATTTAAAAGCGTTGTATTTAACAGCAGAAATTGTGCAGAATCCAATGCAAAATGGAGCAATTTATTATCCAGAAGTAGTACAAATCTATCAAAAATCGTTGATGTTAGACCCTACTAATCCACGTTCTGTTTTAGGTTTGTCTGAGTTCAATATCAATGCTGCAAAATATAGTGGAATAGATATTACACAAGATTGTAAAAATGTAAAAAAATCTTTAGCTTTATTTGATGCTGAAAAGCCAAAGAATAACGAACCCAAATGGGGAAAAGATCGTGCTGAACTATTGTTGAAAAATGAATGTAAAAACGTACAATAATGATAGCTTTAGTCGCTCAGTTTATTAACGAAATTGTTTGTTGGTTGATTAATTTAATTGCTTAATATGGAAAAAGTACAAAAAATAGGGTTAATTATTTTTTCAATAATTTTTACATTAATTATTTTACTTATAGAATTTAATTTAAATGAACGCAATTTTATAGTCGAATCATCTAAAGATTTAGGAAGAATATTAGGTTATTTTACTAGCTTCTTAATTTTAGGATTTATTATTTACAAATTTGTATATGGAATTATAGTTTCTGACAAAAAGTTAATTGTTCGCAATATTTTGATTCTATTTGTAGTCAATGTTTTGATTTATAGCGTGATATTTTTTACATCGCCAAATGTGTCATTCAATCAATTTTTTCATCCAGAAGCCATCAAATATTTTATCGGATATTTTTCGTTCAGTGTTTCAGCATCTTTTGTAAATACGAGTATTTTTTATGATTTTAGGCAAAATTTACCAGAATCAGCTGATTCACAAAGAATGATAAGAAAGTATTTTCTACGTTCAATTTTTTATACGATGATTTTGTACTATGTTTTTGTGAAATTTGGAAATCAACTTCTTCAAAAATATATTTTTTACGATCAAACGATTAACTATTTTTTGGTTGCGTTAATTACAACATTCTTTTTAGCACTTTTTTATTTTCTTGATAGAAAGAAAAATAAATTAGAACGTAAAATTGTTATCGAATCAACAAAAGCAGAAACAGCAACTGCACAATTCGAAACCTTAAAAAATCAATTAGACCCACATTTTTTATTCAATAGTTTGAATGTTTTAACTGGTTTAATAGAAGAGAATCCAGAGAATGCAATAGATTTTACAACATCACTTTCTAAGATTTATCGATATGTTTTAGAACAAAAAGACAAAGAAGTTGTGTCGATTCAAGAAGAAATAAATTTTGCAAAAACCTATGTCAACCTTCTAAAATTAAGATTTGAAAATAGCATCGATTTCGAAATTGAACAAATAACTTTCTCTGAAACCGAATTTATTGTACCACTTTCTTTGCAGATTTTATTAGAAAATACGATTAAACACAATATTGTATCTGATCAAAAACCTTTGAAAATTAAAATTTATAAAAAAGATAATTATTTGATAATTGAAAATTCTTTCCAACCAAAAGAAACCATTAAAGATTCGACAGGAATTGGGCTGAAAAATATTATTAATCGTTATCAATTAATTTCTAACCGAGAAGTGAACATCGAAAAAAATGAACAACTATTTCGTGTAGAACTTCCCATATTAACACAAAAAAATACAACTATGAATACACAAAATTTTGACGAACAACAAGCTTATTTACGTGCAATAGAGCGTGCAAAAGAATTGAAAAAGTTTTATGCGCATTTAGGAACTTATGTTGTAATGAGTTTATTCTTTTTTATTCTGAATTTAGTTACAAATAATGGACATTGGTGGTTTTATTGGCCAGTTTTAGGTTGGGGATTGGGCGTTGCACTAAATGCTGTAAAAGTTTTTGCGTATGGTTCTGGTTGGGAAGAGAATAAAGCCAAAGAAATCTTGGAAAAAGAGCAAAATAAAAAGTGGCAATAAATGAATTTTATAAATCAAATAAAGCAAACAAATTGGGTTAGAATAATTATTTTTTATGGATTGATATTAATCGGAACTTTTCTGATTCGTAAATGTCCTAATTTTTTACAATTGATTTTTGGAGGTTTAGTCGATTTTCAACTGCCTTGGAATATGAATCATGGGTTGATTATTTTTCTAATTAGTTTACTTTTCTATAAATTCTCTAAAGTTAAAAAAGAAGTCTCTCTTCTAGGAAAAGAAGGTTTCAAAACATTGATTTTTCCATTTATATTACTCGTTGGTTATTCAATTTATGGGATAAATAACGATTACGGAATTAATAAACATTTGTGGGCAGCGATTTTTATTTCTGTTACGTTGCTTTATGATATTATGGAAGAATATACGTGGCGAGGTTATTTGAATGATGCTTTAGGCAATATATTTTGGATAATAAAAAGCATTATAACGGGAATATTTTGGGCAGTTTGGCACTTATTTATTTTTAAAGATTTCGATCAGTTTGGAGGTTTTGGAATTTTTATGTTATTGTGCATTGTTTTTTCTTTTGTATTAACTTTTTCAACAATTCGAACAAAATCGATTATCGTTCCAGCTACAATTCACGCTTTAATGGCTAAGACAAATCTTGCAACATTGATCATTTTTGTCATTATACTTGCTTTATTATTTGTTTGGAACAAAATTTTTGAAAGAAAACCGATTCGTGAATTAACTTAAAAAAAACTATGAAAATACTAATTATAGAAGATGAAAAGCCTGCAGCGCGTTTATTAAAGCGACGTGTAGAAAAATTGGGTTATCAAATACACGAAATGTTGCACTCTGTAGAAGAAAGTGTAGCGTGGTTGAAAACGAATCCAAATCCTGATTTAATTTTTCTGGATATTCAGTTATCAGATGGGTTATCATTTGAGATTTTTAATCAAGTAGATGTTTCGTCTGCGATTATTTTTACGACTGCTTATGACGAATATGTATTGAAAGCGTTTAAACTAAACTCGGTTGATTATTTGTTGAAACCTGTTGATGAAGAGGAATTGAAGTTTGCTATTGAAAAATTTGAAAGACAATTTCAGCAAGCATCTTCAAGTTTCAATCTAAATGAATTGAAAAGTCTTTTTTCGAATAATCAAACAGAAAAATTTAAAGAACGTTTTTCGATTAAAATAGGAACATCAATCAAAATTATAGAAATCGATAATATCGAATGTTTTTTTAGCGAAAACAAAGCAACGTATATTCATACAAAAGAAAACCGAAATTATTTGGTAGATTTTTCGTTGGATAAAGTGGAAGAACAAATCGACCCGAAAAAGTTTTTTAGAATTAATCGTAGTCAAATCATCCAAATCGATTCGATTAAAGAAATTACAATGTATTCTAATTCAAGATTAAAAATAATTTTGAATACTTACAATGAACAAGATATGATTGTGAGTCGCGAAAAAGTGGCAGATTTTAAGAATTGGTTGGATTAAGAATTGATTTATTGCTTTTTTATGAAAAATTGTTCATAAAAACTTCTATTTTTGCATCAACCAATTAATTATAACTAAATACGAATGGAAAATATAATATCATTTTTTCAGAAATTCTCTTTCAATCAAATCGGAACAACTTTCGCCGTACTTTTTGCAGTTATCGATATTTTAGGAAGTATTCCAATTATTGTAGGAATTCGGAGCAAAGTTGGACATATTCAGTCCGAAAAAGCCTCGATTGCAGCAGGAATTATGATGATTTCGTTTTTGTTTTTCGGAACAAAAATTTTGAAATTAGTTGGTGTTGATGTTCAGTCATTTGCTGTGGCTGGTGCATTTGTGATTTTTATCATCGCTATTGAAATGATTTTAGGAATTGAGATCCAGAAAGGAGTCGAATCTAACTCTGCATCCATCGTTCCTATTGCGTTTCCGTTAGTTGCGGGTGCGGGATCGTTGACAACTGTACTTTCGCTTCGTTCGCAGTTTGCAGATATTAACATTGTGATAGCGATTATATTAAATATGTTAATCGTATATTTGGTGCTGAAATTCGCAGGAAAACTCGAAAAATGGATGGGACCTGGCGTTTTATCGGTACTGAAAAAAGTATTTGGAGTAATTTTATTGTCAATCGCAATCAAATTATTTACGTCAAATATCGGTGCATTGTTTATGAATGAAATTAAAATTTAAAAATTCATTATCTAATGAAAACATATATTTATATCGCGACAATCGTTTTGTTGATAGGTTTAGGTTACAACCTATATGAGATGGATTATAAAGCTGGTTTTATGGCTGAAGAAAACTTTCGTAGCGTTTTAGGAATTGGAGCATCAGTTTGTGGATTAATTTTAGTATCTGTATACTTTAGTTTTTTCAGATTGCAAGCAAATCTTAAGAAATAAACAGTTTTACAACTTATAATAAATGAAAAAGATTAATCCTAGGATTAATCTTTTTTTGTTTGTATCGCTTCGTTTAATTTTTCTAATAAAGTTTTGACAGATTGTTCTATCACCTCAAAAGGTTGATGTTTTGTAGAAGTATAAATCATCACCAAATCAACCGAATAATTTTCATTAGGTTCAAGTAACAATTTATTCAATCTGTAAGCTTCTTTAGCACGACGTTTCAATAAATTTCGATCAACCGCGTGTTTGAATTTTTTCTTTCCAACACTTACTCCTACTCTTATATTGTAATCCGCTTTCGGTTTGATTTTGTAGACAAATCTAATCGGATGAGAAACAAATGTTTTTCCATCAGAAAACAATTCATCGAATGCTTTTCTGCTTTTAAGTTTCTCATTCTTACCAAAAGTCAATTTCATATTGCTAAATTCTACGTAAATTTGTAACTGCAAAAGTAAGTATTCTAAAAAGTTTTAGAATTATGTAACTTTGAAAATAATTTATTTTTATTTAAAACAAAAAAAGAACAATATGTATCCAGCAGAAATAGTAATGCCGATGAAGGCTCAGTTGACTTCTAATGGTTTTGAAGATTTAACTACTCCAGAACAAGTAGAAGCAGCAATCAAACAAGAAGGAACAACTTTGGTAATGGTAAATAGTGTTTGTGGTTGTGCTGCAGGTGCTGCAAGACCAGGAGTTGTAATGTCATTAGATAATGATAAAGTTCCTACACATTTAACAACAGTTTTCGCAGGATTTGATAAAGATGCTGTAGCAAAAGCACGTGAGTTTTTTGCTCCATTTCCTCCAAGTTCTCCAGCTGTTGCTTTATTCAAAGATGGTGAATTAGTACATATGTTAGAGCGTCACCACATCGAAGGACACTCTGCAGCAGCTATCGCAGAAAATTTAAAAGCAGCTTACAACGAGTTTGCTTAAGACTAAATTTGAAGGTTATTTCAAAAATATTTTAAAAAGTGGAGCAATTTGTTCCACTTTTTTTGTGTTCAAAATTCTTATAAAAAAGAGTTTTATAAATTTTAATTCGAGGAAAAGTTTAAAAACCTGAATTAACATCATAACATAAAATATATCATATCAAATTGATTGCTAAACCTATGAAATAGAGAAAAATGTATCAAAATAATCTGTAAATTAGCAATTCGAAATTTTTTAATATATTATTTAATAAACAAATGAGAATAGCAGTCGTAGGCGCTACCGGAATGGTCGGCAGAGTTATGCTCCAAGTTTTGGAAGAAAGAAATTTTCCAATCACTGAAATTATACCAGTAGCATCAGAAAGATCAATAGGAAAAACTATTGAATACAAAGGAAAAGAATACAAAATTGTATCAATGCAGGATGCTGTAGAAATGCGAGCTGATATCGCAATCTTTTCAGCAGGTGGAGAAACTTCCAAACAGTGGGCGCCTAAGTTTGCAGAAGTCGGAACAACTGTAATTGACAATTCATCGGCTTGGAGAATGGATCCAGATCGTCCGTTGATTGTACCAGAAATCAATGCAGATATTTTAACAACAAATGATAAAATTATCGCAAATCCTAACTGTTCAACGATTCAATTGGTAATGGTTCTTAATCCTTTACACAAAAAATACGGAATTAAACGTGTAGTTGTTTCTACTTATCAATCAGTTACGGGAACAGGTAAAGATGCTGTGGAGCAATTGAATGGAGAAATTGAAGGACGTGATGTAGCGAAAGTTTATCCATACCAAATTTTCAAAAATGCATTGCCTCATTGTGATGTGTTTGATGAAGAAACAGGTTATACAAAAGAAGAATTGAAATTGACTCGTGAGCCTCGTAAAATTATGCGTGTGGATGAAATGAATATTACAGCTACTGCGGTTCGTGTTCCTGTGCAAGGAGGACATTCGGAGTCGGTGAATATTGAATTTGAGAATGATTTTGATTTAGCTGAAGTTCGCAAATTATTAGCAGAACAGGAAGGTGTAACAGTACAAGATAATCCAGACACAAATACTTATCCAATGGCTTTCTATTCAGAAGGGAAAGACGATGTTTTTGTAGGTCGTATTCGTCGTGATTTATCTCAACCAAATGCATTAAATTGTTGGATTGTTGCGGATAATTTACGCAAAGGAGCAGCTACAAATGCGGTTCAAATTGCAGAATATCTAGTAAAACACAATTTAGTTGGATAATATTTTCAATTAAAAACTTATATAAAGTCGCTCTTGTAGCGACTTTTTTATGTTTAATGAATAAGTTTTCAGAACTTTAACAAATATTTTACGCTATCAAAGCAACCATAAGCGTAATTTTCGCATCTAAACACTGAGAAAGAAAAAGTATTTTGGACGAAAAACAACTCATAAAAGCTTGTATCAACAATGATTCGAAAGCACAGCGGCTGCTTTACGAAAAATATGATGCGCGATTTTTTGCGGTTTGTAAACGTTATTTTACCGATATACAACAAGCGGAAGATGCGTTGGTAAAAGGTTTTTTGAAGATTTTTCAGAATCTTGAAAATTATTCGTTCGAAGGAAGTTTTGAAGGATGGATGCGAAGAATTATGATTAATGAATGTTTGATGGAGTTGCGGAAAAATAAAATTTTTCACCTTAATGTAGACGATTACTCCTCTTCTATTTCATCTAATCAAGAAGCTTCGCAACAAATCGAAGAAGATGATGTGATGAAACTCCTCGATTATCTACCCGAAGGCTGTCGTCTCGTGTTTACCCTTTACGTTATTGAGGGATATAAGCACAAAGAAATTGCCGAAAGTTTGGGCATTACAGAAGGAACATCTAAATCGCAACTTAATTTAGCGAAGACGAAATTGAAGGATATGTTAAGTAAGAATGAAAATATAAAATCAAATTTATCGTGAACACAAACGATCCAATAGAAGATTTATTTCGATCAAGAAGTAGCGAAACAGTCGGCGAAAAGCCGAGTGATTTGGTGTGGAAACGTATTGAATCTGGTTTGCAGAAGGAGGAAAAGAAGAAGAAACCTATTCGCGAATTTGTTTCGAGTGTATGGTTTTCTGCTGCCGTTTTCGCGTTGATTGCGATTCCTTACTTTGTGCTTTTTATCGAGAATATTAATACTGAAAATAGAGAAAATTCACTTGAAATTGTCAAAACAAATGTCCCAGTTATCGAGCAATCGCCTGCTGAACAAGAAGAAATAGTGGTTTTGGAATCGAAAGATAAAGATTTGGAAAAACCTCTAGAAATAGTAAAGAATGATAAAGTTACAAAACAGCCTGTTTATAAAGTAATTGAAGGACATTCTGCTAGTGTAATTGCTGACGAAGGATATTTTCCTCAATTATCTAATGCTTCTGCATCGAATGCTCCAGTTACTTTATCAGCACCGCAAGCAATGGAAGCTCGTTCTAAGGTTTTAGATTCAATAGAAAAAGAAAGACAATATGCTAAAACAAGTAATCAGAATTTGGGTTCTATAAAAGATTCAGTTATTTCGGATAAGTTAGCTGGAAAAGCTTCTGGTATTGTAGTTGCAAATGGTGTAAGCAGACAAAATGCTAAGCTAAAAGATACTTCTGATGTGATGAAAATGACGGTTGTTGCAGAAACACGTGCTGCAAATGCTTCGTTAGAAACAGCTTCGGTGATGGAAGTTTCGCCAAAAAAATCTGTAATTGACAAATCTGCAATTGTTTATAAACCTTTAAAGTTTACAGTAAAATCGGATATTTTACGTACTAATTTTAAATTACAAAAGAAATTAAAAGATAAAATTTCGTTTGAAAGTACAACGAATAATCTTGTCATTACATTTGAGAAAGTAAATGATAAGATTGTTTTAATAACAAACGAACCAAAGGTTGATGCGACGCTTTTGGGAGTTTTGGAAAAAAATAAAAAAGAAATATTTAAATATTATAATAAATAGAGATTAAAAAAAGGTTCGCTTTTAGCGAACCTTTTTTTAATTATTTCCATATAAATTTATTGCATTTTCTTTGTCTTGATTCATCGCGATGATTAAATCATCTAACGAATCAAATTTCTTTTCATCTCGCAAATGTCCTAAAAATTCAAGGCGAATTGTTTCTCCATAAATATCTCGATCAAAATCCAAAATATTCACTTCTACTCGATGTTCACGAGAATTGGTAACCGTTTCTCTAAATCCGATGCTTAATAAACCTAAATATTTCTGATCATCCACAAAAACATCAACCGCATAAACGCCATCTTTTGGAATTAATTTATTGGGATCAACTTGTAAATTAGCGGTAGGAAAACCAAGTGTACGACCAATTTTGTCACCATGAACAACTTCTCCAGAAAGCGGATATTGATAGTTCAACGCTTTATTCGCATACGCGATATTTCCTTCGATAAGTGCATTTCTAATTTTTGTAGAACTCACCGCCACATCATTTTCTTCGACAGCTTGCAATTGAATCAAATTGAAACCATATTTTTTCGAAAGAACTTGTAATTGTTCAAAATTTCCTTCTCTATTTTTCCCGAAATGATGATCGTAGCCAATCACTAGCGTATCAATATTAATTTTATCAACCAATAAATTCTTGACAAATTCGACAGAAGTTACTTGCGAAAAATCTGTTGTAAACGCTTGAATAATCAAATGTTCTAACCCAAATTGACGCAAAACATTTTCTTTTTCCTCTAAAGTGTTCAAAAATTTAAGATCACAATTTGGTTGTAAAACCATTCGAGGATGTGGATTAAAAGTAATCAAAACACTTTTTCCATCAATTTCTTTTGCAATTGTATTGAGTTGTTTTAGAATAGATTGGTGTCCAATGTGCACACCATCAAACATGCCCAAAGTAAGGACAGGACGTTTGATTGGTTTGATTTCTTCTAAGGATTGATAAACGTTCACTAAAAATGATTTTGCACAAAATTAAGGCTTTCAAATCGAACTTCAAATCTATTTTTAATTTCCTTTGATTGTAATATTCTGATTACTAATCAAAATATTATGACAAAAATCTTAAAAAGTATATAAATTATACAATGTTTTTAACTTACCTTTGCACCCAAATAAAATAAACTAAATCATTTCATATAATGGCAAATCAAAAGAAAGGTAAGATTGCACAGGTTATTGGACCTGTAATTGACGTTATTTTTGATAACGCAGAAGGCCTTCCAAATATTTATGATGCATTAGAGGTTCCTCGTCAAGGAAAAGAAACATTAATTCTTGAAGTTGAGCAACACATCGGTGAAGATACTGTACGTTGTATCGCAATGGATAGTTCTGATGGTTTACAAAGAGGTCAAGAAGTTATCGCTTTAGGAAAACCAATTATGGTTCCTATCGGAGAAAACATCAAAGGACGTGTATTTAATGTAGTTGGAGATGCTATTGATGGTTTAGGGAATTTAGACAAAGAAAATGGTTTACCTATTCACCGTCCAGCTCCAAAATTCGAAGAATTATCAACATCTGCAGAAGTTTTATTTACAGGTATTAAAGTAATTGACTTAGTAGAGCCATACGTAAAAGGTGGTAAAATTGGTTTATTTGGTGGTGCCGGAGTAGGTAAAACAGTATTAATTCAGGAGTTGATGAACAACATCGCAAAAGGACACGGAGGTTTATCTGTATTCGCTGGTGTTGGTGAGCGTACTCGTGAAGGTAATGACTTAATGCGTGAGATGATTGAAGCTGGATTAATTAATTACGGTGAAGATTTCATGCACTCTATGGAAGGTGGATCTTGGGATTTATCTAAAGTAAACAGTGAAAACATGAAAGAGTCTAAAGCAGCTTTCGTTTTCGGACAAATGAATGAACCTCCAGGTGCACGTGCTCGTGTTGCTTTAACAGGTTTAACATTAGCTGAATATTTCCGTGATGGAGATGGACAAGGTCAAGGACGTGACGTATTATTCTTCGTAGATAATATCTTCCGTTTTACACAAGCAGGTTCTGAGGTTTCTGCCTTATTAGGACGTATGCCATCAGCCGTAGGTTATCAGCCAACATTAGCAACTGAAATGGGTGCTATGCAAGAGCGTATTACATCTACTAAAAACGGATCTATTACTTCTGTACAAGCGGTATATGTACCTGCCGATGATTTAACTGACCCTGCGCCAGCTACGACTTTCGCGCACTTAGATGCTACAACGGTATTAGATCGTAAAATTGCTTCATTAGGTATTTACCCAGCGGTAGATCCATTGAACTCTACATCTCGTATCTTATCACCAGCAATTATTGGTAAAGAACATTACGAAACAGCACAACGTGTAAAAGAAATCTTACAACGTTACAATGCTTTACAAGATATCATCGCGATTTTAGGTATGGAAGAGTTATCAGAAGAGGATAAGTTAGTTGTACACCGTGCACGTCGTATCCAACGTTTCTTATCTCAACCATTCCACGTTGCAGAACAGTTTACAGGTATCCCAGGTGTTTTAGTAGATATCAAAGATACAATCAAAGGATTCAACATGATCTTAGATGGTGAAGTTGACCAATATCCTGAGGCTGCATTCAACTTACGTGGTACAATCGAAGAAGCGATTGAAGCTGGAGAAAAAATGTTAGCAGAAGCTAAATAATATAATTTAACCATATAAAGAGTGCTTACGTTTCTTTTCTTTTTGAAAGTTGCTAAGTACTCTTTTTTTTAAAAACAATAGGATTATGCACTTACAAATTATTACGCCAGAATTCGTAGTTTTCGATGCAGAAGTAGATGCTGTTACTTTACCAGGTAAAGATGGTGAATTTCAGTTATTAAATAACCACGCTCCTATCGTTGCAACTTTAGGTGAAGGAACAATTAAAATTAAAGTTCACACAAAAACTTTCGAAGATTTCGATAATCAATCTGGCAAAGTTTACACTTCTCCATCAAACGAATCTACATTATTGTTAGATATCAAAGGAGGAACAATTGAAATGAGCAATAATAAAGTAATCGTTTTAGCAAACTAATTACTTTTTTATCATAAAACTTAAAAGGAGATCAATTTTGATCTCCTTTTTTTATGTTTTCTACTTAATATTCTCTTTTTTACTTCAAATTTTATTCTGTTTAAATCCTTTTTATAGATTTCGAAAGAAATATTTTTAACTTTTTGGCATGAATATTCTTTTTAAATCAATTTAATAGATTTATTTTCTAAAAACTAATTATAAATTTTATTATTTAGAAAATTATTCTAATTTCACATAAAATATAAAACTACAAAGTGTAGTTAGAAATGAATAATTTTTTTAAAGATGAAGTACAATTCTAAAAAACATTCTTTTGGACACGGCGTCCTGCTTCAGAGCATCTATAATTGTATCAATAGTAAAATTCGAATGTGCAGCTGCTAATTTTAGCTAACTAACCTACCCTACTATTTATTAATCGTAGTCACATTCAAAACAATTTTATTATGTCAACAGAAAAACAATTACATTTCGATACTTTACAAGTACACGCAGGTCAAGAAGTAGACCCATCAACAGGCTCTCGCGCTGTTCCAATTTATCAAACATCTTCTTATGTATTTAATGATGCCGAACACGGAGCAAATTTATTTGCTTTGAAAGAATTTGGTAATATTTACACAAGAATTCAGAATCCAACAACTGACGTTTTCGAAAAACGTATTGCTGCGCTGGAAGGTGGTGTTGCGGCATTAGCTGTTTCATCGGGACAAGCGGCACAATTTATTGCTTTAAATAATATTTTAGAATCAGGAGATAATTTTGTTTCGGCTTCTAATCTTTATGGCGGAACATATAATCAATTCAAAGTTGGTTTTAAGCGTTTAGGTGTTGATGTTCGCTTTGCTGAAGATGCAGATCCAGCAAAAATTGAATCATTAATTGATGAAAATACAAAAGCGATTTATGCAGAAACGATAGGAAATCCGAGTTTTAATGTTCCAGATTTTGAAGCAATCGCTGCAATTGCACAAAAATATAACATTCCATTTATTGTGGATAATACGTTTGGTGTGGGCGGTTATATTTTCAAACCTTTAGAGCATGGAGCAAACGTTGTCGTAGAATCTGCAACAAAATGGATCGGTGGACACGGAACTTCTATCGGTGGAGTTATCGTGGATGGTGGAAATTATAATTGGGGTAATGGTAGATTTCCACAATTTTCTGAACCATCAGAAGGTTATCATGGTTTAGTTTTTTCCGATGTTTTTGGAGTGAATGGTCCTTTTGGTAATATTCAGTTTATTATTCGTGCCCGCGTCGAAGGTTTGCGCGATTTTGGTCCAGCAATTTCACCGTTCAATTCTTTTTTATTGTTACAAGGTTTAGAGACGTTGTCGTTAAGAGTTCAGAAACATTTGGACAATACGTTAGAAATTGCGCGTTGGTTAGAACTTCATCCGCAAGTTGAAAAAGTGAATTATCCTGGATTAATTACTTCTCCAAGTCATCATTTGGCAAAAAAATATTTGAAAAATGGTTTCGGAGCTGTTTTATCATTCCAAATTAAAGGTGATGCAGACAAAGCGAATCAATTTATTGATAGTTTAGAATTGATTAGTCATTTGGCAAATGTTGGCGATGCAAAATCGTTAATTATTCATCCTTCTGCAACAACTCATCAACAACTGAGCGATGATGAACAAAAATCTGCTGGAGTTTTTCCTGGTTTATTGCGTCTTTCTGTCGGAATTGAATATATTGATGATATCAAAAATGATCTTCAGCGAGCTTTTGATAAAATTAAGTAAACAAAGTATTATTAGCTATAAATTAATTCAGTGAATTTTTATCAATATAATTATACAAAGCCATTTCAATTAGAAAATGGTCAAATTCTCGAAAATTTAACCATTGCTTATCATACAGCGGGAACGTTGAATCCCGAAAAAAATAATATCATCTGGGTTTGTCATGCTTTAACGGCAAACTCGGATGTTTTTGATTGGTGGGCTGGTCTTTTTGGAGAAAATGAATTATTCAATCCAAAAGATCATTTTATTATTTGCGCCAATGTGATTGGTTCTAATTATGGAACGACAAATCCGTTGTCTACAAATCCTGAAACAAATTCGCCTTATTATCGAGATTTTCCTACAATTACGATAAAAGATATGGCAAATGCGCACCAATTGTTGGCAGATCATTTAGGAATTTCAACTATTCATTTATTAATAGGTGGTTCACTCGGTGGTCAACAAGCGTTAGAATTTACGTTACTTGATCAAGTTAAAGTGGATAATTTGGTTTTGTTGGCGACAAATGCGGTACATTCTCCATGGGGAATTGCGTTCAACGAATCGCAGCGTTTGGCTATCGAAGCCGATTCAACTTTTAACGATAAAATTGAGGATGGAGGAAGAAATGGATTGATTGCGGCGCGTACAATTGCGATGTTGTCTTATCGTACCTATATTATATATGAACAGAAGCAAAAAGACAAGGATTCTGTTTACAACGATTTCAAAGCGTCTTCTTATCAAAAATATCAAGGTGAAAAATTAGCAAATCGATTTAATGCACATTCATATTGGACACTTTCGAAAGCGATGGATTCACAAAATTTGGCTCGAAAGAGAGAGTCTTTAGAGAAATCATTGGCTCAAATTTCATCCAATACAATAGTTATAGGTATATCTTCGGATATATTATTTCCGCCAAGTGAGCAAAAATTTATAGCGAATCATATTTCAAATGCAAAATTCATCGAAATTGATTCTATTTTTGGACACGATGGTTTCTTGGTCGAATTACAAGAATTAAATACAATTTTGGAACATCTCGTATAATATTATGGAATGAATAATTATATGAAGCTCGATTTATTCGAGCTTTTTTTATTTATAAATAGATTCTACTTCGTAGAATTTCTCCCGAGTAGTTCCTTCAAAAGTATCCATTTTGCTTTTCTTTTGTTCAAGAAAAGCAAAACGTCTAATCATTTTCTGCGGTAAAAACGGGCTTTTATCTTTTAAAACCTCGTATCTCACTTCTCATATCTAAAAAAAACAAAAAATATTTTCCATTGTACCAGCGACTTAAGATTAGAATGTAAAATAAAAGTAAAGTATGTTTGGAAAAACGAATAATCCAGCCGTATATTTGCAACCGCAATACGAAAGACGAGTA
>NZ_DKSQ01000080.1:53068-53557 GCF_002472765.1 Empedobacter sp. UBA7252 | reverse complement strand
AGTAGCGAAGAAAATGCATCGCTTTGGTGAATTGGTTGGAATTGCCTTTCAGATCAAAGATGATTTGTTTGATTATACCACTTCTAATGCAATTGGAAAGCCTGTCGGAATTGACATCAAAGAACAAAAAATGACGTTACCGTTGATTTATTCAATTAACACAGCGAATGAAAAAGACAAAAAATGGTTAATTAATTCGGTAAAACGTTACAACAATGACAAAAAACGTGTACGCGAAATTATTCAGTATGTGAAAGATCACGGCGGAATTGAGTACACGCAAAAAATGATGAAACAATATAGCCAAGAGGCTTTAGATATACTATACGAATTTCCCGAAAGTGAATTTCGAAATTCATTGGAAACAATGGTGAAATACGTAATCGAAAGAGAAAAATAACAAAAGGACTTCTTATTGAAGTCCTTTTTGTTTTATATTAAGAATTAACATTTCTAAACTCTAGATGCGATATTGAAACAAGTTCAATA
>NZ_DKSQ01000080.1:36956-53009 GCF_002472765.1 Empedobacter sp. UBA7252 | reverse complement strand
GATATTGAAACAAGTTCAATATAACTTCGATAAATTAAGATCTATTTTCAATAATAAATTAAGGGAGAATTTCAAGTTGAATTCAATTCAGCTTCTCATCACTTTAAAAACTAAATCAACCTCACGACATTACGAATTAAGTCAGCTTGGTTCTAGACACTTTGTTTACAACATAAAAAAGCCATTACAAACCGTAATGACTTTATATTTTGATTAAAACCTTATTTTTAAATGGATTTCTGATAAATATAATCATCCATAATATATCCATTTCCAATGTCAAATGTTTTTGATTCCATATTCTTGAAACCATTTTTCTCATAAAAACGAATTGCTTTCGCATTGTGTTTATTCACCGTTAAATGAACAGCTTTTGCTCCTTTTTCTCGCGCATAATCTACAACTCTATTCAACATCAATTGTCCAATTCCTTTGGTTTGATTAGACTCTTTCAAGTAAATTTTGGATAAGAAAACAGTATTATTTTCATCTAATTTGTAATGCAAATAACCAGACGGAACATTATCAATTTTCAGGATTTCCCAAACATCTCCATTTACAATTCCTTCGTTTACTTTATCAGTATTATACATCATATCAATCATATAATTGATTTGATCTTGTGATAACAAATCCTTGTAACATTCGTTCCAAATCTCATTTGCCAAAGGTTGAACTAAATGAATGTTTTTCTCATTAATAGTGTGAAAATGAGGATAAACGTCCAATTTTACTGGATTTATTTTTTGATTAACTTCTAAATTTTGTAGAATTTCATCTTTACGTTTATCAATTTCGACTTCTAACATTTGCAATGTCCATTTACGCTTTAATGAATTGTAATAAAACATTCCGATACCAATGTATAAAAAGACTTGTACAGCAATTGACACATAATTTTCGGCCAAAAATTTATTCATTTTAAGGCTATTTTCCATCAAATTATCCATAGATGAACTATTAAAATTAACACCGATATCAATAATTCCTGAAGCAAACAATAAAACAAATACAAAAGAAAAAGCAATCTCACCCGCTATGTATAATCCTACTGCTGATAAAACCGTTTTTAATTTATCCTTTTTGAAAAATTTTGCTAAGAAATAGAACTGAAAACTAAATATGATGATTAGAAACACTGTTTATTATTTTTTATGTCTCACAAAAATACGAAAAATATGCCCGCAAACATTTATATTTGTATGAAACATATCAAAACAAAAAGTGATTTATTATGTATAGCGATAAATTTCAAAACTACTTACAAACGCAATTGAATGATTTAGAAGAACAAGGATTATTCAAAAAAGAACGCATCATTGCTTCTCCTCAAAGTGCAGAAATTACATTAGAAAATGGTAAAACATTACTTAATTTTTGTGCGAACAACTATTTAGGATTATCTGATAATAAAGACGTTATCTCAGCTTCTCAAAAAATGTTAGATGACCGCGGATACGGAATGTCTTCGGTTCGTTTTATTTGTGGTACGCAAGATGTACACAAACAATTAGAGAAAAAAATCGCTAATTTCTTAGGAATGGAAGATACGATTTTATATGCTGCTGCTTTTGACGCAAATGGTGGTGTTTTTGAGCCTTTGTTTACAGAAGAAGATGCTATTATTTCTGATGAATTAAACCACGCTTCTATTATTGATGGTGTTCGTTTATGTAAAGCTGCTCGTTATCGTTATAAAAACAATAATATGGCTGATTTAGAGGCTCAATTAATTGTAGCTTCAGAAAAAAATCATCGTTTCAAAATTATTGTAACAGACGGAGTTTTCTCTATGGATGGTATCGTTGCAGACTTAAAAGGTGTTTGTGATTTAGCTGATAAATACGATGCTTTGGTAATGGTTGATGATTCTCACGCAACTGGTTTTATTGGAAAAACTGGACGTGGAACACATGAGCACAACGAAGTAATGGGACGTGTAGACATCATTACATCTACTTTAGGAAAAGCTTTAGGTGGTGCAATGGGTGGATTTACTTCTGGTAAAAAAGAAGTAATCGAAATGTTACGTCAAAAATCTCGTCCATATTTATTCTCTAACTCTTTAGCTCCTGGAATCGTTGGCGCTGCTTTGCAAGTGTTAGAAATGTTAGAAAATGACACAACTTTACGTGATAAAGTAATGTGGAATGCTGAATATTTCCGCAAAGAAATGGTTGCTGCTGGTTTTGATATTCCAGAAGGTGATGCTGCAATTGTACCTGTTATGTTGTATGATGCAAAATTATCTCAAGTAATGGCAGACAAATTATTAGATGAAGGTGTTTATGTAATCGGATTCTTTTTCCCTGTTGTTCCTCGCGACAAAGCACGTATTCGTGTACAATTATCAGCTGCACATACAAAAGAGCAATTAGATCATACAATTGCTGCTTTTACAAAAGTTGGTAAAGAATTAGGAGTGATTAAATAAGAATTTGTTTTTTCAATATTATATTAGCGACTAAATATTTTTAGTCGCTTTTTTTATATATTTAACTTATGCTTTTCAAAAATAAAACATATCAAATAACGACAAATCTTTCTGATCAAGAAGTTTTTAAAATACTGAATGATAATACAGAAGAAAAAAGAATTCGTTTTTCTAAAAGTAAATATGAATTTGAAGGGATAGTTTATAAAGATCATTTCAATTTGATGAAAACGATTAGCGGACGAAATAGTTTTAATCCTCAAATTATTGGTCATTTCAATACCAACGACAATAAAACCACTATTGTTTACAATTTAGAATTAAACTCTTTTGTTTCAATATTTTTCATTGTTTGGATAAGTATTGTGACTTTATTTTTTATAATCTCACTTTTTCAAATTATTACTAATGGAATTCATAATTTTTTACCTTTAATTTCTATTCCGATGTTATTTTTTGGATTCATATTATATTTTGTTGCTACAAAAATGTCTGAGGATAAAATCACTGAAACTTTTGAAAAATTATTTCAAGAAAAAGTTCAAGAAGTAAAATAATTCAACGCCACGAATTGTCTCTCAAAATCCTTACTTTTACAACAACTCAACGAAAGAAAATTTCAAAATGGCTCAATTCATAGAAAATGTTGTAAAAGATTTAGTCCAAAATCAAAAAAACTTTATCAACACCACTTTAGTTTTACCAGGAAAACGTCCCATGTTATTCTTCAAACAAGAATTTCAGCGTCAAGCGCAAAATATCATTCTTCCACAAATGAAAAGTATCGAAGAATTGATGAGCGAACTTTCTGGTTTAGAAATTATTTCTGGAATTAATCTATGGTTCAAAGCGTATCAAGCCTATAAAAAAATCGTTGACAAGCCTGATTCTTTCGAAGATTTTATCAAATGGGGACCAACTGTTTTGAAAGATTTCGATGATATCGATGCTTCTTTGCAACCTGCGCATAAAGTTTTAGACTATTTGATTTCGGTAGAACGAATTAGTCAATGGGGAGATGGAAAAATTGAGATTGGGAAAAATGAAATCATTCAAAATCACTTAACGTTTTGGGGAATTGTTTCAAAATTATATTTTCAATTACAACAAGATCTGTTGGATTCGAAAGAAGGTTATGCTGGGATGGTTTTTAGAATCGCAAGTGAAAAGGTTGAAGAGATTGTCGAAAACAGAACTTCACATTATGTTTTTGCTGGTTTTAATGCCTTGACAAAAGCAGAACAAGCACTAATTTTTCGATTAGAAAAAGAAAAATTAGCCACTTTATATTGGGATGCAGATAAATATTATTACGAAAATCCGAATCAAGAAGCTGGTTCTTTTCTAAGAAAATACAAAGAAAAAATAAAACCTATCAATTGGGTGGTTGATGAATTTTCGAGACCAAAAAATTTACAGACAATTGGTGTCGCAAAACAAGTTGGACAAGCAAAATATATTGCAGATTTAATTAGAAATCTCAACGAAGATGAGATAAAAAATACCGCGTTGATTTTGGCTGATGAATCTATTTTACCAGCAATTCTCAATTCGTTGCCCGAAAATATCACACATCTCAACATTTCGATGGGAATTCCGTTACGTTCTGTTCCGTTAGCGCAATTTTTCAAATCAATTTTTGAGTTGCAAATGAATCGGGAGAAGTTAGGAAAAGGAACCATGTTTTATTTCAAAAATGTCTTACAAATTCTTGAAAATAAAACATTATCTCTTTTTAGCACAGAAGAAAGTCGAAGATTAATCGGTGATATTCGTTTACAAAATAGAATATTTAATTCTCAAAATTCGATTCAAAATGCCTTAAGAGAATCAATCTTTAAATCTATTTTTCATATTCCGAAAAGCATCACTGAATTTATTCATCATCTAAAAAATTGGACAGACGAATTACTGCATCATCCTTCGATGAACGATTTGTTGACAAAAGAATATTTGTTCTTTTTCAAAAAAGTTTTCAATCAATTGCACGAAAATTTGTTGAGTGTTGATGATATCAAAGATTACAGAACCTTGTTTTTATTGTACAATAAAATCGTTTCTTCCGAGACAATTTCCTTTATTGGAGAGCCTTTGAAAGGTTTACAATTGATGGGATTATTGGAAACTCGTTTATTGAATTTCGATAATATTATCATGACTTCTGTGAATGACGAAATTTTGCCTTTGGGACGACAAAACAATACATTTATTCCGTATGACATTCGCAAACAAATGAAATTGAATACATTTACCGAAAATGATTCGATTTATGCATATCACTTTTATCGTTTGATTCAGCGTGCGAAAAACGCTTATTTCGTGTACGATACCGAAGCTGACGGAATGGGTTCTGGAGAAAAATCTCGCTTTTTGGCTCAAATCAAATTTGAAAGTAATCACGAAGTGAAAGAAACTTTTGCTGCTCCAAGTTTTGTTACAAAACCTTTGAAAGAAATCATTGTTCCTAAAACTGACGAAACAATGGCTAAACTTCAAAATTGGGCTGAATATGGAATTTCACCTTCTTCACTTTCGACATATTTACGCAATCCGTTAGATTTTTATGAACAACGTGTTTTTAATGTAAATGAAGTCGAAGAAGCCGAAGAAATTGTAAGCGCAAGAACGTTAGGAAACATTGTACACGGAGCTTTAGAGGATTTGTACACGCCTTATATTGGACATATTTTGCATGAAAATGATTTCAAAAATATCGAAAAAATAAAAGATAAAACCTTACAAAAACATTTTAGCAAAGAATATAAAGATGGGCATTTAGATAAAGGACCAAATTATTTGATTTATAAAATTGCAGAGCGAATTGTAGATGGCGTTTTGTCTAAAGATACAACTACTGCAAAAGAAAATGAATTTGTTATTCGAGCTTTGGAGAGCAAGCTCGAAGTTGATTTTACACTTACAAATGGCAAAATTGTAAAACTGAAAGGGGTGATTGATAGAATTGATTCTGTCAATAATCAAACTCGAATTATTGATTACAAAACTGGTTATGCGAAAGATATTTCGGTTAAAACCGAAGAAATAGAAACCGTTTACAAAAAAGAAGATAAAGCCAAACAATTGCAATTAATTTTCTATGCTCATTTATTTTATGCAGACAAAAAAAATCTAAATAAAGACATTGAATTGTGTATTTATCCGATCAAATTTCCAAATAAAGATTTAATTAAACTTTCGGTTGATAAAAATACAACCATCGATTATTCGATTGTCGAGAATTCTAACGCGCCAATGTCAACATTAATTGAAGAGATTTTAAATCAAGAAATTCCGTTCAAACAGCCAGAATAGTACACAATACACTATAAAGAAAACCCTTTATAAATACTACATACAAAGGGTTTTATATTTTATTTGGTGTATAAATTGATTTATATTCTTAATAATTTGCTAAAAAATAGTAGTTTTGGAAAAGTTTAAAATCGCATAATGAAAAACAATAAACTTTTTATAGCTATTATTATTGCCCTTCTTATCGGGGTTGCGCTTGGAGGATATGTACATTATAATACCTCGCCAGAATTTATTAAAACATTTTCGACTAACATAAAACTTCTTGGTACTATTTTTATTCGTCTTATTCAGATGATTATTGCGCCTTTAGTTTTCTCAACATTAGTAGTTGGTATTGCTAAAATGGGTGATATGAAAATGGTTGGACGTGTTGGTGGACGTGCAATGGGTTGGTTTATCACAGCTTCACTTACTTCTTTGGTGATTGGTGCTATTGTTATCAATGTAATGAAACCTGGAGAAGGATTGAATATTGAAATCGATTCAAGTTCTGCTCAAGATTTATTAAAAGGTCAAGCTTCGCTTACATTAGAACATTTCATTACACATATGATTCCTAAATCTGTTTTCGAATCATTTGCAACAAATGAAATCTTACAAATCGTTGTTTTCTCTATTTTCTTTGGTGTCGCAATGGCAGCTTATGGAAAAGAAGGCGAAATGATTACGAAAGCGTTAGATAAAATTTCGCATATCGTTTTAATCATGGTTGGATATGTAATGTGGACTGCGCCATTAGGAGTTTTAGGAACTATTTCTGCTGCTATTGCAACGTACGGATTCGGTATATTCTTACTTTATGTTAAATATTTAATCGCCTTCGTAATTGGTATTTTGCTTCTTTGGGCTGTTTTAATTTTGGTTGGATATTTCATCTTAGGAAAACGAGTAATCGACTTATTAAGACACATCAAAGCGCCATTATTAATCGCTTTCTCTACAACTTCATCAGAAGCTGTATTCCCAAAATTAGTTGAAGAATTAGAAAAATTTGGGGCTCAAAAGAAAATTATTTCGTTTACTTTACCGCTCGGATATTCCTTCAATTTAGATGGATCGATGATGTACATGACGTTCGCGTCGCTATTTATCGCGCAGGTTTATGGAATTCACATGCCGATCGAGAAACAAATTTTGATGTTATTAGTCTTAATGCTTACTTCAAAAGGTGTTGCAGGTGTGCCAAGAGCTTCATTAATTGTAGTGGTTGCAACTTGTTCGATGTTTGGAATTCCACCAGAAGGAATCGCATTGATTTTACCAATCGACCATTTCTGTGATATGGCTCGTTCGATGACGAATGTTCTTGGAAATGCTTTATCGACTGTTGCAGTTGATAAATGGGAAGGACACGTCGCAATTGAGCAAACATATACACACGATGATGATCATCACAAAGCTTAAATAAATTGCTTTTCAAAAATATTACAAGAAATGCGACCTGATTAAGGTCGCATTTCTTGTAATAATCTCATTCGTTAACCGATTACAATTCGTTATAGTTAGAGAATTTAGGATGAACAATTCGTTTCCATTCCGGATGTTTCTTGATGTAGGCATATACATAAGGACAATACGGAAACAAAGGATTTTTATGTTCCTCCAAATAAACCAATGTTTTTTCAACCAAAGCAGCAGCAACGCCTTTTCCTCCTAATTCTTCAGGAACTTCGGTATGAATCAATTGATAATATCATCTTCTTCTTTATAATCTATAAAAGCGATGTATCCGTCTACATTCAGCTCAAAACGAAAAGCTGATTCATTTTTTACAACCTGTAAAGGAATTAATTCTTCATTCATATTATTTCTTTTTTTATGACAATAATCCGATAAAAATCTGTTTTCAGAATTGATATACATCAAAAAAGCAATCAAAAACTTTGATTGCTTTTTCCTAATACTTTATACTGATTTCAACTCTATTAATGTTATTTCTGGCCAAACACCTACTCTTCCTGGGTAAAAATGATAACCAAATCCGCGATTTACATTGATAATCTTTCCTTCAAAATCATAAAAACCTGCCCATTGCGGATACACATATTGCGCCGGACTCCAACGCAAACCAATTTTCGGAACTTCAATTCCTAATTGCATTCCATGCGTATGTCCAGACAAAGTCAAGTCAAAATGTTTCGGATGATTTTTCAATATCTCATTCCAATGCGAAGGATCATGAGACATCACAATTTTAAAATCTTCTGTATTTACATAATTCGAAGCTGCATCAATATCACCTAATTTCTTAAATCGTGTTCCCCAATTCTGAACGCCAATCAATGCAATTTTTTCACCATTCTTTGTAATAAATCGGTTTTCATTCAATAATAATTTCATTCCAATCTTAGGGAAAATCGCTTTAATTTTCTCAAAATTATCTTGCTTTTCTTCCTCCGTTTTCCAATCCGAATATTCTCCATAATCATGATTTCCTAGCACTGCAAAATTTCCGTGCGGCGCTTGTTTTATTTTAGAAAAAACATCGTACCATTTGTCCATTTCCCAATGAAAATTATTCACAATATCACCCGTAAACAATAGTATATCAAACTCTTGTTGATTAATTAAATCCACTGCATATTCTATTTTCTCACGATTGTCCAAACTTCCCGAATGAATATCCGTTATATGTAAAATCTTGAAACCATCAAACGATTTTGGTAAACGTTGATATGCCAATTTTTTCTTGATTACCTTGAAATTATATTTTCCTAAAGTCATTCCATAAATCAAACTAAAAAAAGGTATTGAAGCTACTATTAATCCAGAAATCATTACAAATTTTCGACGAGAAGGTAAATAAGAATCTTCTTTTGTTTGATGATTTGTTGCACGATTAAATAGCCACCCAAAGCCTCTAAAAATATCTTGAACCAAGAAAAATAGAACCAAAATAATTCGAGGAAAACCAAACAACATAAACAAACCTGTTGCCCACATTGTCGTTTGCGTTTGACCAACATTACGATCAAAAAAGATTAGATTATATCCAAAATTACCCAAAACAAGTAACCACAAAAGCATATTCCCGAAAAGAATATACTTATTTTGAATGAATTTTTTAAAATTATAATACAGGTAAATTTCAAGTACGATTGAAATAATTATTGACGTGATAACACTATAAACAAACATTATTTTATTTGATTTTGAACAAAAATAAAAGAAATCTTTCTAACAGTGATTTATTATTAAATTCTTAACAGAACATTATAAAATTTATAGATGATTCTACACAAAAATTTGCGTGATAAAAACGTAACTTTGTAGCATATTTTTAAGCATAAATTATGAAAAATAGACTACCTGTAACGGTACTTTCTGGATTTCTTGGAAGCGGAAAAACGACACTTCTTAATCATATATTACACAATAAAAAAGGACTAAAAGTAGCAGTTATCGTGAACGATATGGGCGCAGTAAATATTGATGCGCAAATGGTTTCTCGCGAAAATGATTTAATTCAAACGGATGAAAAATTGGTTGAATTAAGCAACGGTTGCGTTTGTTGTGAATTACGAGAAGATTTGATCGTAGAAATAGAGAAGTTGGCACAATCAGGGAAATATGATTATTTGGTTATCGAAAGTTCTGGTATTTCTGATCCAGGTCCTATTGCGCAGTCATTGGATTTTGTTTCGCCAGATGGTAAAATTGATTTGCCAAAAGTTGCGCGTTTAGATACGTTGGTAACTGTAGTTGACGCTTATAATTTCTTCAAAAATTTAGGAACTGATGAAGATGTTTTTGATCGTGGTTTCACAGAAAATAGAGACGATAATCGTCCGATTGTAAATCTTTTAATCGATCAAATTGAATTTTCGAATGTGATTATTCTAAATAAAATGGATTTGGTTGAAGAAGAAACGTTGATGAATATTGAAGCGTTTGTGACAAAATTAAATCCTTCTGCTAAAATAATTCCTGCAAGTTTTTCTCACGTTGAATTAACTGAAATTTTGAATACCAATCTATTCGATTTCGAAAAAATTCAGGATATAGACGCCTGGGTAAAATTATTAGAAGAGCAAGAAAAAGAGGAACATCACCATCACCATCATCACGACCATGATCAAGAATGTGGCGAACATTGTACACACGAACACCACGATCATTTGGAAGAAAAATATGGAATGACTTCTTTTGTTTACAGACAAAAAATTCCATTTCATGCAGAACGTTTTTTAACCTATTTGAATGATAATTTTCCAGCAACAATTTACCGTTCAAAAGGTTTATTTTGGTTAGCAAATCGTCCTGATGAAGCTATTTTCTTGAGTCAAGCTGGTGGTAGTATCCGAATTGATCCTGCGGGGGCTTGGTGGTGCTCGATGCCATATGACGAAAGAATTCAGTTTGCAGCGTATCAATTTAATCAAAAAACGATTGAAGCCAAATGGTCGAAAGAATGGGGAGATCGAATGATAGAACTTGTTTTCATTGGACAAGGTTTGGATAAAGAAAAAGTTACACAAGAATTAAACTCTTGTTTGCTGAATGAGCAAGAAATTGCTGAATGGCAAGCAAAACATAATTAAAATAAAAGAGCCTTATTTCGAATTGAAATAAGGCTCTTCTCTTATCATCCTTGTTCTAAAGATTTAAATAGATTTATTTCATTTATCAAATTCACTTGTTCTTTTCTAAGGCTCGGTTAATTACAAACAGCTATGTTTATCCTATCCCGAGGACTCAGTTGATTGTAAACAGATGTGTTTGTAATAAAATCTTCTTGACAAACATTACAAACAAGTATGTTTGTAATAAAATTTGGAACGGATATTTATATTTTTTGTTTTTGATTGAATGAATAAATCAAGTAAAACAAGAATGGTAAAATAAATATCGAGCCGAGTAATAATGCCCAAGCTAACATATTTATCGTACTCAACGCACCGTAATCTGTTAATAAAGATAATGTTGAACCATCTTTAAATAATACCAAATTTGGAAAATGCGAATAAGTTGCCGCAAATAAAATCATCATCACAATAATTCCTGCGTAAACTTTCAACAAAGAATCCTTCGCTTTATTTAAGGCTGAAAGTAATAATACAATCGAAATTGAAGCAATTGCAATTGCGATATAACCGTAAATTTCTGATGTTATCCAACTAAATAATGGAATGTTTTTCCAAAGTGAAACTGCAAATACCAATGCACCAGCAACAAAAATTAAAGCTGTATAAAGCTTCGCACGTTTTCTTAAAATCACTTTATCTTCTTCGTTTTTAACAGTTTGAATTGAATAAACCGAAGCCAAGAAAGCACAAATCACAACAGTAAAAATTCCAACTGAAAAATTAAACCAACTTAGCCACGAAAATATATATGCATCTTGAAACGAAAATGCATTATCATCAATACTTCCTGAAACGATAGATCCTGCAATTATTCCCAAAAACAAAGGCGTCACAACACTTGAATAGGTAAAAATGACATCGTACAGATTGTGCCATTTATCATTGATTGCATCATAATTTCTAAACGTAAACGATGTTCCACGCGCTATGATTCCTAACAACATAATCACTAACGGAATATGTAAATAATTAGAAACATCTGCATAAACCTTAGGAAAACCGACAAACAAAATTACAATGGCAATGATTAACCACATATGATTTGCTTCCCAAATAGGTCCAATCGAATTGTACATAATCTTCTGCGTACGTTTTTTGTAACTCTTTTCAGAGAATAATTCGACAATTCCAGCACCGAAATCTGCTCCACCTAAAATTAAATATAAACAGATGGCAACCCACAAAAATGCTATTACTACGTAAATCATACTTAATGTTTTTCTGGTTTATAATTTGGATCTTCTGGATCGTAAAGCTTCGCAACCATTTGTATTTGTCGATTCATTAAGAACACTAAAATAATGGACAATGTAATGAATACAAACGTGAAAATGTAAAACGAATATTGTATTCCTGGCATTGGCGTGATGGAATCTACCGTTCGCATAATTCCGTAAATAATCCACGGTTGACGACCGACTTCTGTTACCGTCCAACCTGCTTCTAAAGCGATGTATCCGAAAGGTGTCGCAATCATAAACAATTTATAAAACCAGCGTTTTGTTCGCCAATCTTTCTTAAAAAATTGCGCAATCAAATAAATAACAGCTATTCCCATCATCAACATTCCGAATGTTATCATAATCTGAAAAGCATAATGTACAACTGCCACAGGCGGCCATTCATCTTTCGGAAATTCTTCTAGACCTTTTACAGGTGTTTTGAAATCTGAATGAACCAAGAAACTCAATACACCCGGAACTTTTATCGCATATTTAATCTCTTCTTTTGATTCGTCCACTATTCCACCCAAAACAAATGAAGCACTTTCTTCTGTTTTGAAATGCGCTTCCATCGCAGCCAATTTAATCGGTTGACGTTTTGCTACATCTTTCGCCGAAATATCACCACTCAAAGGTGCTAACATTGCTGCTGTAATCGCTAAAACAGAACTAATTTTGAATGCTTCGCGGTGAAAATTTACATTCTTACCTTTCAAAATAAGATAAGCATGTAAACCCGCAACCGCAAATCCAGTCGCACAAAAAGCTGCAATTGTCATGTGCAACGCTTGTGAAAACCACGCATCGTTGAACATAGCTTTTACAGGATCTATGTTTAAATATTCGCCATTTATAAAATCGAAACCTGACGGAGAATTCATCCAAGCATTTGCAGCAACAACCAAAATCCCTGAAGCTAAACCACTAATCCCTACAATTACACCACAAATCCAATGAAACCATTTATTGAATTTGTCCCAACCATAAAGGAAAAAACCTAAAGCAATGGCTTCAATAAAAAAAGCTGTTCCTTCTAACGAAAATGGCATTCCGAAAATTGGTCCAGCGTGTTCCATAAATTTAGGAAACAATAATCCTAACTCAAACGAAAGCATTGTACCAGAAACTGCTCCCGTAGCAAATAAAATTGCAACTCCCTTACTCCAAGCTTTGGTTAACCCTTTGTAAATTTCGTTTTTAGTTTTGAGGTATTTGTAGTGAGCGATTGCCATCATAAACGGCATCACCATTCCAACACACGAAAAAACAATGTGAAAGGCAAGCGACATCGCCATTTGACTTCTGGCAGCAATAAAATCGTCCATAAGTAGTTGTTTATAATTTGTTTGTTGGTTAAAGTTACTAAAAAAAAGAGGCAATTCGATTTTGAATTGCCTCTTTTTATATGATTTTGATTATATGTGATTTTCAAAAATTATTCAAATAATCTACATTCGGTATTTGATAAACTTTATTACTATCAAAATTTTTAATTTTATTACCCCTTACCATAATTCTTTTAGTTCCAGACTCTGTTGAAAAAATAATTTGAAAATCTTCATCAAAATTTTTAGAATCTATTTGTTTAGCTTTATTTAAAATAACTAAAAGTTGTTTTATCTGATTGTCATTTAATTGTTTTATTTCTGAAAATTTTCCATTTGAATTACTATCAGGTCTTTCTAATATAACTTCTTTAATTTCATTAATATTAGATGGATAATTTAACCTATCAATATTTGAACATGAAATTATAAATAGAAAAAGTAAAACAATCTTGATATACATCTTAATAAAATTGATTTTCTATTTAGCTGTCGCAGGAACTAACCACTTGAATTGTGGTCCTACTTCAGGAATTACAATACGTTGCGAAATTCTATCCATTCTATCTGGGAATTTCATGATATAATCTCTTGCTTTTTCAGCCTCAGCATTCAATCCAGAGATTTTATCTAATTGCCAAGCTTCAATTAATTTTCGCATAATATCGATGTAATCAAACGCTGTGTACACATTAATGCGTTGCGCTGCATCTGAAAACGCATCAAACAAAGTTCCTCTTTCTTCACCAGAAGCTCTTAAGAAATGCGCTGGCATTACAATTTTAAGTTTGAACATATGTTGAACAGCTAACATCATTTCAGAAGGATCAGCTTCGAAGATACGACGAACGAACTCTGTGTAAGCTAAATGGTGACGCATTTCATCTCCTGCAATAATTTTACACATACGCGATAATTTTTTCGCTCCGTATTTTTTTGCAATTGCTGATACATTATTGTGCGATACATAAGTTGCTAATTCTTGAAAACTTGTGTAAACAAAGTTTTTGTAAGGATCGTGTGCTGTTCCAATGTCGAAACCGTCATTTATCAAATGTTGCGTTGTTACTTCAACCTCGCGCATATTGATACGTCCTGATAAATACAAAAATTTATTCAAAACATCACCGTGACGATTTTCCTCTCCTGTCCAATGGCGAATCCATTTTGCCCAACCATTTTCTAGGTAATTTCCTTCTTCATCTACCACACCGTCCATTTGCATCAACCAAGATTCGTAGGTTGGCAAAGCTTCCTCGGTAATGGTATCACCAATCAATGTAATCCAGAAATCATCTGGCAAATCTTTCGAAAGCTCTTGTAATTCTTTGATTTCGTCAAAAAAAGAATCTGTTTGAGAATTCGGTAAAAAATCTGTTGGTTGCCAAATTTTATCGGCTGGAACTAAGAATTTGTCCATATAAGCATCAATATCTTTCTCAAGAAATTGCATTACTTCCAGGCGAACATTATTTATTGACATATAATTATTTTATGCGGTTATACTACTTTTTACAGTTTTTTCGGTAAGCTCGAATATTTCATCAAACTTATAGTCACTCACTTTTAAGGGTTTATGGTATTGTATCGTTACTTTCGCGCCCAAATACATCGGGAATTTACCCCACTTTTCTATTTCCCACGTATTATTTAGCGTAACGGGAACAACATAAGCGTCTTTAGCATATTTCGTCAAAACTTTCAATCCATTTTCTTTGAAAGCCTTTGGTACTCCATTTTTGCTTCTTGTACCTTCTGGAAAAATAATAGCTGAATAATTATTTTTCTGAATGTATTGCGCTAATTTTTTTATTTCCTCTATTGCTTGTTTTCCGTTCTTACGATCGATTAATGCAGAACCTCCATGCGTTAAATTGTACGATACACTGGGAATTCCTTTTCCCAATTCTATTTTCGAAATAAACTTAGGATGATAATCAGCCAAATCATATTCCAACGGAGAAATATCATACATACTTTGGTGATTACTCACAAAAATCAATGGTACATTTTGTTTCAAATTTTCTCTTCCTTTATAGGTATACGTTGTACCTAAAATTCTTGTCCAAAAAACCAAAAGACCATTCATCACTTTTACACTTTTGTGATGAGCAGCATAACCTCCCAAATTGTAGCACAACCATTGCACAACATGCATTACCAACAACGTTAATCCATAAAAAATATAAAAGATTATAGATAACGGATAACTTAAAATTTTCTTCAACATTAGAAATTTAGACAAATTTAATAAAAAATTATGCTAAGCATAATATATTTTTCTAGGCGATTTACTTTATTAATTTCAAAGTTAACTTTTCTTGATGAGCTTCATCATAAAAAGTAATTTGATTTGATGATTTTACTTTAAAATATGCAGTTTTTTGCAAATTTTGAATCAAATTTTGAGGAATTTCGCAATCAGAATTCACTTGTTTTAAATGATTAAAAATTATAGCTTGATCTATTTTGGTATAATCAGCCGTAATAATTCCGCAAACCGTTTTCATTACCATTTTTTTCGTTGCATCTTCAAAAATAATGTAATCTCCTCCATCATTTATATTCCATTTACCCGACAAATCGCTAATTTCTGAAGTCACAACTTTAGTTTCGGAAACTGTTTTGGTTGGTAAACAACTTGTTAATCCTAAAACAAAAAACAAAAGTATTGCTTGAATTGTATATTTCACGTGGTTTTATTTGTAACGAAGGTAGAAATATTTTGAATATTACGGATTGATTTTTTAAATATTCAATTTTATTAAGAAATTTGTTCTCTAAATAAGAAACAATGGCGAACACAAAGAAAGGAGAAGTTTTTACTGATCAAAATAACATCAAAAAAGTAAAAATAGAACGAAAACCAAGTTTTCCTAAAATCTATATTTTAACCGATGATTGTCAATTCGTGGAAGATGGTTTGTACGAATTAGATTTTTTTGAAACGCCAAGTGTGACTAATTTCAAATCTAAATTGAATCCAACTATTCCTGCAATTAACTTTAAACAATTGAGTGAAAAAGGAAAAGATTTTTTACAATAATATGCTGAAATAATTTTCTCTAAAAACACAATTAAATAACAACACAATATCCATTGTTGAAAAAATAGAATTCTACATTTTTTCTCCTACTTTCCTTCGAGGTTTCTTCGACCGTTGTTCGACG
>NZ_DKSQ01000080.1:20262-36838 GCF_002472765.1 Empedobacter sp. UBA7252 | reverse complement strand
CGTCGAACAACGGTCGAAGAATGGTCGAACAACAATCGAACAAACTAAAAAACAACTAAAAATTCATATCGCTCAAAACGATGATAAATAGAGGCATAAAAAAGAATTTTTCTTTTTACTAATTGAATAAATAATGATAGGACAAATACGGACACAAAAAATGTTTTTTTTATAATTATTCTAACTTTTTAGTATCTTTATGAATCTTCGTTTTTTGAAAAATCAATAAAAGACGAAAATTTATTAAAAACTTCCTCCGAAATTAGCACCTTCAAATAGTTTTAAAATTCCAAAAAAAGGAATAAAACTTAAAAGTAATACAAGATATAATATCCTATTTTTATAGTTAAAAATAATGGATATTACTGAAAAAAGTGGACATAAAATAAAAGACCCAAATCCAGTAATAGCTATAAAATCGAACATAAAATTTTGATTTCTTGCTATTTCAGTTCCATCAATACTATACATAACAATAAAGCATAGAAAGAAGAATATTGTCAATCCTATAAATACTCTTGATATGTTGATTTTGGTTGGCTGATTCATACAATTTATTTGAATAAAAATAAGTAAACTTTACAGAAAGCATCTCACTGAAAATAGTGATTTACAATTTTGCTTAAAATTTGATTGTATTGAAGCAGTAATAAACAAAAACCCCATACTGATAATCAGTATGGGTTTTCTTTAGATTGTGATCCAGTCAGGATTCGAACCTGAGACCTACTGCTTAGAAGGCAGTTGCTCTATCCAGCTGAGCTACTGGACCAATCCAAAATTCTATTACTAAAATTCGTCGGGGTGGCAGGATTCGAACCTGCGACCTCCTGCTCCCAAAGCAGGCGCGATGACCGGGCTACGCTACACCCCGAGTGGTGTTTTATTTCTAGCTTTAAAAAAGCGGAGAGACAGGGACTCGAACCCTGGCATCGGTTTCCCGATGACAGATTAGCAATCTGCTCCATTACCGCTCTGGCACCTCTCCTAACTTTTAAAAATAAGACTGATTAGTCTCATAAAGCGGTTGCAAATATATATTGACTTTTATTGCAAAACAAGTCTTTTTAGAAAAAAAATTAAATTATTTGGCTTAATTTTGGCTATTCAAAAGACTATTTAGAACTAAAAGAATGAATTTTAAAGGATTAGTATTTTCGGCAATTTCTTGTTTTTTTATTTTGGCTAGTTGTGCAACTAAAACAGTTCCACCAAAAACAATTACAAAAGTAATTCGTGACACAGTCATTATCAATTCAAAAACAGATCAACCGGAAATGACTCGAGCTGCAAAACTCGACAAGTACAAGGTGACAACAGATTATTATCCATCTATTTCGCAAGATGAACGTGTACGATTTTTAGTGTTACACTACACAGCAATCAACACAGAGTTATCGTTAAAAGTATTGACTCAGAAAGATGTAAGTGCACATTATTTGGTAAATGATTATGATGACAAAACAATTAATCTTTTAGTTGACGAAACAAAACGTGCATGGCATGCAGGTGTTAGTAGTTGGAAAGGATTGGATAATATAAACTTTTCTTCTATTGGTATCGAAATCGTTAATCTTGGAAACAAAGGAACGGATGCTTATCCAAATTACACGCCTTATCCAGATTATCAAATCAAAAAAGTAGGTGAATTGACACAAGATATTGTAAAACGTTATAATATTTCTCCTTTTAATGTAATTGGGCATTCTGATGTTGCGCCAGGAAGAAAACCAGATCCGGGTCCACTTTTCCCTTGGAAAAAATTATATACAGATTACGGTGTTGGTGCTTGGTACGATGATACAGACAAGTATGTATTTATGCAACAATATCCTTGGGATACAACAAGTTCCGTTTTTATCACACAAGTGCAAACTGATCTTAAGAAATATGGGTACAACGTTCCTACAAATGGAATGATAGACGCGCAAACAAAAAATGCAATTGTGGCATTTCAGATGCATTTCCGTCCAGAAAAATACGATGGAGTTGTAGATGCTGAAACTTGGGCAATCTTGAAAGCATTAAACAAAAAATATAATCCATAAATCAATTTTGATTTATAGTATGAAACTCCTACGTGTTAGGAGTTTTTTATGGAATAAACTTTCAGTAAAATAATATGAATAAATAGCTTAATTTTCATTAAAAATGGAATTGAGAGTTAAGAAAAATTGAAGTAATTTTATCCAAAATAATATAACATGGCTTTTAAAAGTTTGCGCCCAATTATTTGGACGAAAGATTTACAAAAAACAACAAAATTCTATAAAAAATTAGGATTTAAGATTGCTGATCAAAATGAAGATTGGATTTGGGCTTGCTTGCAAAAAGACGATGTAGAAATTATGTTGGCTTATCCAAATGAAGGAGCAGATTTTGAACGAGCTAATTTCACAGGTTCTTTTTATTTTGTTGTAGACAACGTAGACGAGTTGTGGAATCAAGTAAAAGATGATTGCGAAGTTGTATATGAAATTGAGACCTTTGAATGGGATATGCGCGAGTTTGCAATCTACGACAACAATGGTTATATCTTACAATTTGGACAAGAAATAGAAGTTACATTCGAAGATTAATTATGATCTCAAAACGATATTACAACATTATTTTAGCGATAATTATTCTTATTATTCCAATTGTTTTTTACATGATTATTAACACTATGGTTAGTATAAAATATGAAACCGACGGAGTTGACACTTGTATTTCTACTGTAACAGGAAAAAATCTTTGTTCGCAAATCGATCAACTAAAAGTTACTATTTATATTGACATGATTGTGATGATTTTCTGGTTAGCCTTAAGAAACTTAATCGTAAAAAAATAACTTATGGATTATCATTTCGAAGAAAAATTTGAACAAATTAATTTCTCAGAAAATCAAAATATATCTGGTGAATACGAGAATTGCGAGTTTATAAATTGTGATTTGAATGGATTAGATTTAAGCGATATCAAATTTATTCAATGTCAATTTATCGAATGTAATTTGAGTAATGTAACTTTAGAAAACACAAGCTTTCAGCAAGTTGAGTTTATGAATTGTAAAATGATAGGTTTTAATCTCGAAAATTCGAACAAATTTGGGTTAAGCATTTCATTTGAAAATTGTACGTTAAACGACTCATCTTTTTATGAATTACCGCTAAAAAAGACAAAGTTTAGCAATTGTTCTTTACAAAATGTAGAATTTTCTTTCGCAGATCTTAGTCAAGCTTATTTTATGAATTGTAATTTGGCTCACACCATTTTCTATCAGACCAATTTAAAGCAAGCCAACTTCAAAACGGCTTATAATTTCACGATAAATCCGAATGATAATCAATTGAAAGGCGCGCAGTTTTCCAAAGAAAATTGTGTTGGATTATTAGATTATCTTAGAATTACAATAAATTAAAAAAAGGTTTCGAATAAAATCGAAACCTTTTTTATGCTTTCTACTTATACTATTCTAATCAGAATAAATAATTTCAGATTATATTTTACTAAATCATAACATTTTAGAATAAATTACTTCTATATTTTATCAATTAGTCAATAATTATTTCTTGATTTAATAAATAATAAGATTATTATTGCATCTTTTTTTGATAAATTTTCTGAAATAAATCCAACTCAGATTATCAACTTAAAACTTTTCTTGACATTTTTTTAAGAAATTAAAAAAAATATTAGCGTATTATTTACACTAATAAAATAAAAAAGAAATTCTTTATCAAAAAAAGCATTATTATTATTCAATACATTATTTTAGATAAACTTAAGTCTATTAATTAAGTCAATACAAAATCACAAATAATGTACAACTAACACCATTTATTAAAAAATGAAAAAAATTTTTGTCGCAATTGCTCTACTATCCATTTTTGGAGCCACGGAATTGAAGGCTCAATATGCTTCTGAATATGACGGCGGTTTGGTCGTTAAATTAAATCCAGAAGGAAGTAAATATGTCCGATTTATTCTTTGGGGACAAACTTGGTTTCAGGATTACGAAGGAAAACACGCCAATGATGGATTTTCTATCAAACGAGCGCGCGTTCTTGCTTATTCACAAATCAATGATCGATTTATGATTTTAACACATTTTGGTGCAAATGGAATCTATGATAATAATCTTTCTCCGATGGGAAAAAGTACAGATGTATCGTTTTTCTTGCATGAAATGTTTTTACAATATAAGGTAACAAACAATTTAGCAATTGGTGCTGGAGTTCACAATTTTGGTGGAATTTCTCGTGGAAATGGTCAAGGTTCTATCAATATGTTGACCTTAGATAATAACAGAGCTGACTGGTCAACACTTGGTTTGTCTGATCAATTTTCAAATCATTTGGGAATGTTTGCAAAAGGGCGAATTGGAAAACTGAATTATCGTTTAGCATTAAGTGATGCTATTACTAATACTTTAGATGGAAACTCTTCGACAGTTTTAGAAAACGGACAAGAAAAGTATTTAGGAAAAGCGATACTTGGAGAAGGAAAATATGCGGTTTCAGGATATTTTGATTATCAATTTTTAGATCAAGAATCAAATGCTTTACCTTATCGCGTTGGAACCTATTTAGGAACTAAAAAAGTATTTAACATCGGAGCAGGATTTTTCAATCAAAGTAATGCAATTGTCAAAAAAGAAAATGATAATTTGATTGGAGAAAATGTAACTCATCTTGCTGTTGATGCTTTTTATGATGCGCCAATCGGAAAATCTTCTTCGATAACAGCTTATGCGAAATATCAAAATTCGGACATGGGCGAAAATTATGTACAAGGAAATGTTGTAGGAGATGGAAATCAGTTTTCTGGACATGTCGGGTATTTATTGCCTAAAAACATCAAAGAAGGAGAAGGAAAATTCCGTAATAGAATTCAGCCGTATGTAGGATATTCTTACAGAGATTTCAAAGGTCTAGTAAAGCCTGCAAACGAATTAAAATTAGGTGGAAACTGGTACATTGATGGTCAGAATGCTAAAATTTCTGTAGAATATCAAAAATCTTTCGATCAACCAAAACACATGGACGACATGATAACAATACAAGCAATGATATTATTATAAAAAAACACACAAGAATTAACACAAAAACACATTATTTATGAGCGAAACTGCTAACAAAAAAACAATCTGGAAAGTGATTGGTGCTTCCTCGATGGGAACGCTAATTGAATGGTATGACTTCTTTATTTTTGGAAGTTTAGCTGTTGTAATTTCTACTAAATTTTTCCCTGCTGACAATCCTACAGCTGCCTTTTTATCAACATTAGCAACATTTGCTGCTGGATTTGTTGTACGTCCATTTGGCGCGTTATTCTTTGGTCGATTAGGAGATATTATTGGTCGTAAATATACATTTATGGCAACTTTAGTATTAATGGGAGGAGCAACTTTTTTAATAGGATGTATTCCATCTTACGAATCAATTGGTTTTATCGCACCTTTATTAGTATTAATCTTACGTTTATTACAAGGTTTAGCACTTGGAGGCGAATATGGAGGTGCTGCAACATACGTAGCAGAACACGCACCAGACGGAGAAAGAGGATATTGGACTTCTTGGATACAAACCACTGCAACAGTTGGTTTATTTGTTTCGTTATTGGTTATTTTATTAACGAAAACATTATTATCAGAAGAGCAGTTTGACCTTTGGGGATGGCGAGTTCCATTTATCTTATCAATCTTAATGGTTTACGTTTCATATTTGATTCGTAAAAATATGGACGAATCGCCAGCTTTCAAAAAAGCAAAAGATGAAGGAACAACTTCTAAAAATCCTTTGAAAGAATCTTTCGGGAATCGTTACAATATGAAATTCGTTTTATTAGCACTTTTTGGAGCTGTGATGGGACAAGGAGTTGTGTGGTATACAGGTCAGTTTTACTCGATGAGTTACATGAAAACGGTGATGAATGTAGAATCTGATCAAGTAGATTCTTTGTTAGGAATTGCTTTATTATTTGGTACACCTTTCTTTGTGTTCTTTGGATGGCTGAGTGATAAAGTTGGTCGAAAATGGGTGATGTTAATCGGAATGATTGTCGCTGTATTCTCGTATCGACCAATTTACGAATCAATGTATCAAACAACAAATCTTGAAAATAAAGAAGTAATTGCAGCACAAACAATTGAAAAAGCTGAAATCAAAAATGTTGACGAAAAATCTGATTCTATTTATACAATTCAAAAATCATTTACAGATGGCACGACTTATAAACAAGTTACAACGCTTCATTTAGAAAATGGTCAAGCAAAAATTGTAGATGGAAAAGTAAGTGAAATTGTAAAAAAATCGACACATATTAATAGTGGTGATAAATGGAAATTAGTTGGATTAATTTGGATTCAAATTATTTTTATCACAATGGTTTATGGTCCAATTGCTGCGTTCTTAGTAGAAATGTTCCCTGTTAAAATTAGATATACATCGATGTCTTTGCCTTACCACGTAGGAAACGGAATTTTTGGAGGTCTTTTACCTGCTGTTTCTACTTATTTGGTAACAAATGCCAAAAACAACGGAGATCCACAGTTTTACTTAGAGGGTCTTTGGTATCCTATTGGAATTGCGGCTGTTTGTTTTATCATCGGAGCAATTTATATCAGTAATAAAGACAGAAATGTTAACTAAAAAAACTATTAAAAATGGAAGCAATTAAAAAAATATTAGGAATCGTTTGGATCGCATTATCACTTGTTGTAGCCTACTTTTGTATTATGGAATTTGGAATTCCAAAATTATCATCAGGCTCTCAAGATGATTTAGTATTCGGAATTATTATTCTATTTGTCCTTACACCAATTATAGTTATTGGAATGGCTCTTTTTGGCTATTATGCTTTACTCGGTGAATACAGTGATGAAAAAATGTAAAAAACTATACACGAAATCCTCAACATATGTTGAGGATTTTTTTGTATTTTAGAATATGATGCAACGACTTATTATTATTTTATTCATTCTATTTTCTTCTTGTTCTAATTCGATTAGAGAAGGAAATTATTATGAAAAAATTGACAAGTATAATATAGAATATACGATAAAAGGAAAAGGTCCTGTTCTAATTGTTGGGCATCCTACTTCTGGGAAAACTGCATACGAAAACTCTTTACAACCTTTAGAAAAATATTTTACAGTTGTCTACTATAATTCCCGTGGAATTGGACGTTCCGAAACGCCAAAATCTTACGAAGAATACCAAGATTCGCATCTCGTAAAGGAAATTGACGAACTAAGAAAAAAATTGAATATAGATCAAATTTGGCTGTTTGGACATTCAGATCAAAATGCGATTGCTTTGCAATATGCGGTAGATTATCCTGAGCACTTAGATGGTTTGATTCTTTCTGGAACTGGATTTATCAATAATTTTGATGAAATGATGAATGATCGAAATATCTTCGAAACTAAACGAAAAAATACCGAAAAGTGGTTCAAACAAGTTGTAGATGACTGGGATTATATGCTAAAAAATAACACTAAAACAGATGCTTCTGGTCGAGACTTATCTTATTCTCCGATAAAATGGTGGTGCTACAATCAAGAAACTTTCGAAAAAGTAAAACCTTATTACGACTCCATCCAAAAAATAGGGAAACGAAAAGAAATTCCTAATCAAATTAATCCATATACGACTGAACAAAATATTGATAAATATCTCATCTATCAAGAAAAATTCAATCAAATTACAATTCCAATTTTAATTATTAATGGAAAATTTGATACAAATAATCCTCCGAAAAAAGTCGAAAAACTTCATGAATATCTTCAAAATTCAGATTTATTTTTAATCGATCATGCAGGACATTTTCCTTGGATTGAACAAAAAAATGAAACTTTTCAGATAATAAAAAATTGGTTGGATATAAATCTTAATAGATAAAATTTTTAATTTATTTCACCTCTAAAAATTCATTTTTCAATAATCCTTTTGACGAAATCAGAAAAAAAATATCGATAAAACGTTAACACTATTCGAATAGTTTTGGCATAATTTGTGTCATTCACAATTTAAAATCAACAAATTATGAAAAAAGTATTTTTAACATTAGTGCTCGCAGTATTTGCAACTTCAGCATTTGCGCAAAAAATTAAAACACCTCAAACATCTGCTAACGTAGGTTCTACACCGATCAAACAAGGTAATTGGTTAGTAGGAGGTTCTATTGGATCTTTAGGTTACTCTTTTGAAGGAGAAAACTTTAACATTAACTTAAATCCTCAAGCTGGATATTTTGTTTCTGATGGATTTGCAGTTGGTCTTACAACTGGTTTTGGCTTACAAACTGTAAAAGATGGAGATAACATTTACCAATATAAATTAATGCCATTTGCTCGTTACTATTTTCCTGAAGGAGCAAGTTCTACAGGACGTTTCTTTGGACAAGGTGAAGTAGGTATAACTGGAGCTAAAAGCGGTGGAGTTTCAGATACTTCTTTCGGTTTCGGAATTAACGCAGGTTACGCACACTTCGTTTCTAGAAATGTAGCTTTAGAAGGAATGGTTGGATACAATTATTCTAAATCTAATTTAGCAAATGCTCAAGCTCAAAACGGGTTAGGATTAGCTGTAGGTTTCCAAATTTATTTAGGACATAATTAATGGAATTAACATTCTATTCATTAAAATAATAAAAGCCTTGCGTTTGCAAGGCTTTTTCATTTATAATAAATTTCTAAAATTGTTTTATATCTGTTCTTTTCCCGTGATAGAAAAGAATTTTCCAATGTTCTTCTTTTGATTTTTGTTCCCAAACTACACGATCTTCCATCGCTTTTACGCCATCAACATCATTTTTGAAGGCTGCGTGGTATCTAAAATAATTGAGTTGAGGCAAATTATCTGCACCATAAAAAATAATTTCATTTCCCTCTTTTATCCAAAAAACTTGTTGAAATGGCACATGACCTCCTGTTACTTCAAATTGGATATTATCCGAAATAAAAGCAGAATTTTCATCATTCATCCATACAATATTTTTGAATGATTTCAACTTTTCTAAACGTTCATAATTGTAAGAATTATTTGTTTGAGCAACCGCATAATCAAATTCGCGTTGCTGAATATAAATTTTTGCTTCAGGAAAATTACATACAAACTGATCCCCTACCCAATTTCCAATTCCGTTGATATGATCTTTATGTAAATGCGAAATCAATACTTTAGTAATTTGATTTGGATTAATATTATATTCGCGTAATTTTTTTAGAATGATAGGTTCACAATCTACTTCAGTTCCGAAACCACAATCAATCAAAATATTTTCATCTCCAATTTGTATCAAAAATGGACGAACAATAAGATTATATCCGTCAGCGGGATTTTTAACATCAATATTATCACCTAAATAATGAAACTCTTTTTTTGCATCAACATGAAAAACACCTTCTAAAAGAGGAATAACTTTCATTTACTTTTATTTTTTACAAAGGTAATTCGTTTAGATTCTCTCTACAAAAAAAGGCTTCCAAAATAGGAAGCCTTAAAAATATTATGATTCAAATCTTATTTTACAATTGTCATTTCATCAACGATGTGTTTTGCTCCAGCAAATTTATCAACAACCCATAAAACGTATCGAATATCTACAGAAATCGTACGTTGTAATTTAGGATCAAAGATTACATCACCAGCCATTGCTTCGATGTTTCCGTCAAATGCAATACCGATTAATTCACCTTTACCATTCATTACTGGAGAACCTGAGTTACCACCTGTAATGTCATTATTTGACAAGAAATTTACGTGTAAATATCCATCTTTATCTCCATATTGTCCATAATCTTTGGCTTTCGCTAAATCTATTAAACGTTGTGGATTTTCGAACTCTTCGTCACCTGCGATGTGTTTTGCAACTGTACCTTCTAATGTTGTAAAATAGTTAGAAGCAACATCTGGTTGACGTTTTGGATTTGTACTTTTCGGTAAATTTTGGATAGATCCGTAAGTTAAACGTAACGTAGAGTTTGCATCTGGATATAAGATATTCCCGATTTTAGACTCACGTAAACCTTTTACTAATAAACGGAAATTTTTAGAATAAGTATCATTCAATTTCGCTTGCTCATCAGTTTGCTTAGAAGCTCTTTCTACTAAAGCATTTGATAAAACATATAAAGGATCTTTTTTCAAGACTTCTACATCTGGAGAAATTAAGAAATTCTCAACTTGTTTTTGATCAGCGAAGAAACTTCTTTCAACAGCATCATTTACATAAGCTGTAAAGTTCTTGTTATTTTGCTTCGCTAAATCAGCAACATAAGGCGCTAAACCAGCTTCGCTCGCTTTAGAAGCATAAAGATTTAATTGAGCAGCCAATAAATCTTTTTCTAAAGGTAAATACATTTTTTCGTAATATGCATTGATTGCATTCTGAATTTTCGGACGCATTTCATCACGTTTTGCATCATTCGCTGCTGCATAGTTTTCTAATGCTTTTCCAATAGAATATGGCGCACTTGCTAAAGTTGAGTAACGCAATAAAATGTTGATGTAATTGTTATGACGAGCATCTAAATTTGTTTTCGCATAATAATTATTCAAATTCGAAACAACATCACCATATTCGGCTTTGTTTGATCCTTTTTGAGCCCATTTATTGAATTTTTCTTCTTCTTTTGTTTTCTTCGCAACAGTTCCGTGAAGTTTTAAAGCTTCGATCATTCCATCACGATTTTTCCAATAGTTCGCAACTCCAGCATATTTAGAAGCATAATCAATATTTACTTTTTGATTTTGCTCCATATATTTTTTCATTTGATCCATTGTCACTTTAGAAGCTTCAACCCATGCAGGATAAGCGTACTCTACATTTTGAGCAACACCTTGCGCTGGCATCCAACGATTTGTACGACCTGGATAACCTAAAATCATAGCGAAATCATTTGGTTGATATCCTTTTAAAGAAACTGGTAAATGATGTTTTGGTTGCAACGGAACATTGCTTGTAGAATAAGCTGCAGGATTTCCATCTTTGTCACCATATACGCGGAACATAGAGAAATCTCCTGTGTGACGTGGCCATTCCCAGTTATCTGTATCTCCACCATATTTTCCAATAGAACTTGGAGGTGTTCCTACTAAACGTACATCCTCATAGTCTTGGTAAACAAAATAGTAATATTCATTTCCTTGGAAGAATGAACGAACAGAAACAACATATTTTCCGTTTTCACTGTTCTCTTTTTCAATTTTTGCAATCTCTTGGTTAATCGCTTTTTCACGATCTAACTCAGACATTTTATCATTTACAACACCTAAAATACGTTTAGAAACATCATCCATACGAACGAAGAAACGTACTTTTAAGCTTTTTGGTTTTAACTCAGCAGCTTTATCTTTCGCCCAAAAACCATCTTTTAAGTAATCATGTTCTGGAGCAGATAATTCAGCAATAGCACCATAACCACAGTGGTGATTTGTCAAAACTAAACCTTGTCCAGAAACCATTTCAGCAGTACATCCACCACCAAATTGTACAATAGCATCTTTTAAAGAGTTATTGTTGATACTATAAATTTCTTCTGAAGTTAATTGTAAACCTTGTTTTTGCATATCACGGTGATTCAGACGCTCGATGAACATCAAAAACCACATTCCTTCGTCAGCTTTCACTTTAAAAGGAAAAAGCATAACCACTAAAAGCGTGGATAATAAAAATTTTTTCATTATTTGTTTGTCTTCAATTTTACGAATTGCTAAAATAATTGATTATCTGAAGTTCTCCTAATCTTTAAGTATTTAATAAAGTTTTACTGAGGTTTTATTGTTAAAAAAAGATTATTTTTATTTAATTAACACAAAATTTGAATCGTGAAAGTAAAAATTAAAATCATTAATCTACTTTAGGTTATGATTGGTTTTATAGAACAAAAAAATCCGAGAAAATCTCGGACTTTTTACTTTATATCAAAACTTAATTAAGCTTCTTTATTATCTTGAGGTTTATCCTCTTTTTTCTCTGCTGATTTAGCAGGTTTTTCTGTTCTCTCTGGTTTTGGCAACAAAGCTTTACGAGATAATTTCATTTTCTTTTTATCATCGTAACCTAAGAATTTAACATCAATTTTATCACCGATGTTTACAGAATCTTCAACTTTTTCAAGACGTCTGTGCTCTAATTCAGAAATGTGAACTAAACCTTCAACTCCTTTTGCAATCTCTACAAACGCTCCAAATGGTTTGATAGATTTTACAACTGAATGATATGTTTCACCAACTTCTGGAACGAAAGCAATTTGTTTGATTCTTTCTACAACACGATCGATGTTTTCTTGAATCACACCATTGATTTCTACACGTCCTGTTGTATCTAACTCAGTAATTGCAATAACTGTTTCAGTTTCTTTTTGCATTTCTTGAATTACTTTTCCTCCAGGTCCGATTACTGCTCCAATGAATTCTTTAGGAATTTCAATTACAACAACTTTTGGTGCATTTGGTTTCAATTGTGGACGAGGTGCTGGTAAAGTTTCTAATAATTTACCTAAAATGTGCTCACGACCTTCTTTTGCTTGTAACAAAGCTGTTTCCATGATTTCCATAGATAAACCTTGTACTTTAATATCCATTTGACAAGCTGTGATACCGTCTGCAGTTCCTGTTACTTTAAAGTCCATATCTCCTAAGTGATCTTCATCTCCTAAGATATCAGACAATACTGTAAATTTCCCTGATTTAGTATCTGTGATTAACCCCATTGCAATACCTGAAACTGGTTTCTTCATTTGTAAACCAGAGTCCATAATTGCTAATGTTCCTGCACAAACTGTTGCCATAGAAGAAGAACCGTTAGATTCTAATACTTCAGAAACAATACGAACTGTATAAGGACAATCGTCAGGTAACATTTGCGCTAAAGCACGTTGTGCTAAGTTTCCGTGACCAACTTCACGACGAGAAGTTCCTCTTAATGGACGAGCTTCACCTGTTGAGAATGGAGGGAAATTATAGTGTAAAAAGAATTTTTCGTCGAAGTTTGTTACAACTCCATCAACCATATTAGCATCTTTAGAAGAACCTAAAGTTACTGTAGCTAATGCTTGAGTTTCCCCACGTGTGAAGATTGCAGAACCATGAGTTGATGGTAAATAATCAACTTCTGTCCAAATTGGACGAATCGTTTTTGGATCACGTCCATCTAAACGAATTCCTTCGTTTAAGATTAATTGACGTACAGCTTCTTTTTGTACATCGTGGAAGTAAATGTGAGCAAAAGGAGTTACACGAGCTAACTCTTCTTCATCTCCTTCGTATTGAGCTAAGAAATCTGCTTCAACTTGAGCAAATTTATCACCTCTTTCGTGTTTATCAGATGGGTGTTTAGCGATATCATAAAATTTATCATATCCATAAGCCCATACTTTTTCGCGAATTTCTTCGTCGTGTGTTTCGTGGCTATATTCACGTTTTGGTAAAGATTTACCTACTTTCGCTGCTAAACTTTCTTGTGCTTCAATTTGTTTTTTAATCTCAGCATGAGCAAATTCAATTGCGTCTAACATTTCACGTTCAGAAATTTCGCTCATCTCCCCTTCTACCATTACAACAGAATCTTTAGAAGCACCAACCATAATGTCGATATCTGCTTGGTCTAATTGTTCTTTTGAAGGATTAATCATTAACTCACCATTCAAACGAATAACGCGAGCTTCTGAAATTAATGTGAAAGGAATATCTGTAATTGCAATGGCTGCTGATGCAGCTAAACCAGCTAAAGCTTCTGGCATTACATTTTTGTCGTAAGAAATAAGTGAGATCATGACCTGAACCTCAGCATGAAAGTCTTCTGGAAACATTGGGCGTAAAACACGGTCTACAAGACGCATTGTTAATACTTCATCATCTGATGGTTTTGCTTCTCTTCTGAAGAAATTCCCTGGGATGCGTCCTGCAGCGTAAAATTTTTCTCTATAATCTACTGTTAAAGGTAAAAAATCTACACCTGGATTTGCTTCTTTGTTTGCTACAACTGTAGCTAATAACATGGTGTCGCCCATGCGTACAACCACAGATCCGTCAGCTTGTTTTGCTAATTTCCCTGTTTCGATTGTAATTTCTCTTCCGTCTGAAAGAGTAATTTTTTCTGTGATCGCCTGTGGAATCATTCGTCTTCTTAGTATTTAATTCGTCTAAAGTTAAAGCCGTTTGCTTTAACTGCATTATATAAAGATAAATATCTTATTTTAATTTATAACAAAAAAAAAGGCAATTTCTACGTAATTGCCCTTTTATATTGTGTTTAAAATTACTTACGTAATCCTAATTCAGCGATAATCGCACGGTATCTTGTGATATCTTTTTTCTTTAAGTAGTTTAATAACGCTTTACGCTTACCAACTAACATAACTAATGATCTTTCTGTATTAAAATCTTTGTGATTTTTTTTCAAGTGACCAGTTAAGTGGTTAATTCTGTAAGTGAATAATGCGATTTGCCCTTCTGCAGATCCTGTATCTGTTGCAGATTTACCATGCTTTGCGAATAATTCGCTTTTTACTTCTGATGTTAAGTACATGCCAATATTATTTAATAATTATTATGTAATGAGGTGCAAATGTACAACTATTATATGAAATAATAAACTTTGTACAAAAATAAAAGTGACCGATTGGTTAATTCGGTCACTTTTTAAAAATTTGGTTTAGTTTGATTTAGATAGATAATAGAAAGTGATGTTTTAATTTCTACTAAATCAGATAGGTTTGTTAGTTGTAAAAGACTTGCTTTCACGATTTTTGGTTGGTAGGTTAAAAGTCGGCTTAGTTTTTTAATAAGTAATTAATAGGTTGGTTAATAATTATTAAAAATAGGTTTGGGTAGGTAAGATTAATCTTCTATAATTCGTATTTTTTTATTCGTGATAACTTTTATCGGATACACAATTTTTTCATTTTCTGTTTGTATTGTCATACATATATTATTAATTGCAATTATCACGCCTTTTGTCTCATCTTCTATGATTACTTTTTGTCCAATTTCAAAATTCCTATTTGTGTAAAACGACAATAATAATCTATAAATAATATCTTTAGAACCTAATCCAAATGCAATTGCCAATGTCAAAAATATTGATCCTAAAATTAATGACAGATTATTTGTAATTAGCTCTGTATTAACACCTGCTTGATTTAATGAAGTAATTATCGTAAAAATAAGGATGATATAAAAAATGATATTACTAATAATATTTGCTCCGTTTAAATCAATTGATTTAATTAAACTTCTTAAAAAAGTTTTGATATAGTTAGCCAAATAAAATCCTCCAGCAAATATTAACACTGCACTAAAAAATTGTGGCAGATAATCTACAATTCTTCCTATTTGGTTAGAAACGACTGTTAATCCAAAAATATCAGATCCTATAATAATGATTAACAAAATAATAAACAATCGTACAAATTGTAAAATAATCTTAGAAGGATCTATTTCAATAGAGGAGTTTTTCAACGCTTCACTGTTGTTTAAAGCATTTTTTAATTTATCTATCTTAGATAATTTTAATATGTACTTAGTCAATATTAGAATCAATCTTAGCAAGATATATGACAGGATAATGAATATAATACCTCCTACAACTTTAGGAAAAACGAGTACCATTTCTTGATATAAACTTTCTAACAAGCTAAAATTTAAACCTATATTCATATAATCTATTTATAGTTAACCTTCTTTATCTTTTTTGTTCGGTTTGTTAGTTGATTTTTTTCCGATTCCGAAGAAATTTCCAATTGTGCTTGGATATTTTACTGAAACCAAATCGGCTACCTCCAACGATAATTTTATTAAAGCAACATCATCCATAACTTTTTGTTTTATTGTTTCTGGAAGCTTTTCATTGGCTAGTATAGTCTTAAAAGGATTTTCCATTTTACAAAGCGTTATAAATTTTTAGTAAACGATTTTTTGCTCTATTCAATCTCATCTTAGTTGCACTTTCTCCAATCTCTAAAGTTTCTGAAATTTCTTTGATTGAAAATTCATCTTGATATTTCATGAGTAATATAGATTTCTCTTCGACATCCAACTCCTTTAGGGACTGCGTTAGTTTTTCGATTTTTAATTCAAAAATTTCTTTGTCATCAATAATTTCATCATTATAGTTATCAACCAAATCATCCGTTACCGAATAATTTTTTCTTTCTTCTTTTATCTTTCGTTGCACATGATTGACACAAAAATTATATGTAAAAGAATATAACCAAGTAGAGAATTTAGATTTTGATTGATATGTTTTCAGTTTTACAAACAACTTTACAAATATATCGTGCGTCATATCTTGTGCCTCAGCTTGATCCTCTACAAAACTCAAACATTTATTATATACCGTATGTGCATACCTATCATACAATATACCGAACAAATGCTGATTTTTTGTTTCGACAATCTTATACACCAAAATGTCATCTGCAATATTTTCTATAGAATCTTTTGACATTTTAACTGCTTACATTTAATATGACACACCTATTCTTATTTGGTCACTCATTTTTTTAGCTTTTTTTATCAAAAAAAATTAAATAATTTTAATTTAATCGAATATCTATTTAAAATACAATAATATACAAAAAAAAACC
>NZ_DKSQ01000080.1:0-20148 GCF_002472765.1 Empedobacter sp. UBA7252 | reverse complement strand
CAAAACATCTAAGACATCTTGAAAACCTCCTCCATTAAAAATTTCGTCTACACCTTGCGCTTGCAAATATTGTGCAGCTTGACCTGAACGGTTACCGCTTCTACAAAAAACTACTATAGGTCTTGACATTGCTTTAAATTCCTCTACTCTTGTAGGAACTTCTCCTAATGGAATATTGATTGCATTTGGAACAAATCCATCTGTATCCAATTCAAAAGGCTCACGAACATCCACTAATGTTACATTAGCATTGTTTATTGCTTCAACTGTTGTCATTTTAATAATTCTATTTCTATTTTTTATCCAATCAATAATTTTGCCAAGCATCTTACCAAATTCTAATACGGTCTTTTGGTGCTTTGTACAATTTATCTCCTGGTTTTGTTTTAAACGCATCGTGGAACGCATCAATATTAACGATTGGTCCAAAAGAACGGTAATATCCAGGAGAATGTGGATCTGTTTTCACTTGATTTACTAAAGCTTCGTCAGTCGCTTTTGTTCTCCAAATAGTTGCCCAAGATAAGAAGAAACGTTGTTGCGGAGTATATCCATCTATGTTTCCGTAAGTTCCTTTATCTTTTAAATACATTTGCAAAGCATCAAAAGCAACAGAAGCTCCTCCTAAATCTCCAATATTTTCTCCAGATGTAAAAATTCCATTTACATGTGTTCCTGCTACTGGTTCGTAAGCATCATATTGTCTTGCTAAAGCACCTGTTGCTGCTTTAAATTTTTCTTCATCTTGAGGTGTCCACCAGTTCACTAAATTTCCATCTCCGTCAAATTTAGCTCCCGAATCATCAAATCCATGAGAAATTTCGTGACCAATAACTGCTCCAATTCCTCCAAAGTTTACAGCTGCATCTGCTCTATAATCATAGAATGGTGCTTGTAAAATTGCTGCTGGGAATACAATTTCGTTATTTGTTGGATTAAAATAAGCATTAACTGTTTGTGGAGACATTCCCCAACGTGTTTTATCTACTGGTTTTCCAAAATCTTTCAAATTATCTTGGAATCTCCATTGACTGTAAGCTAAATTATTTTCAATTAAAGATCCTCCATTTTTAATTGATTTAACTTTAAATCCTGAATAATCTTTCCATTTATCAGGGTAACCAATTTTAACCGTAAATTTATTTAACTTTTCAATTGCTTTTACTTTTGTATCCTTTGACATCCACTCTAAATTATTGATGTGCATATCAAACGATTTAAATAAATAACTAATCAATTCTTGCGCTTTTGCTTTTGCCTCTGGTGGAAAATTATCTTTCACATAAATTTGTCCTAATAACTCACCAACTGTTCCATTTACATAAGCCAAACCTCTTTTATCTAAAGCTCTTTGTTCTTTTTGACCAGATAATTTTTTACCATAGAAGTCAAAATTAATTTTTTCTAATTCAGTTGTAGAAGAATTAGAAAAAGAATCAATCAATTTGAATTTCAAATAATCTTTGATGATTGGTAAATTCTCTTGATTTATGATTTTATCTAAATTTTTGTAATAATCTAATTCACGGATGATTACTTTGTCAGGATTAATTCCGAAAGACTTTACAAACTTCACTACATCAACATTCTTAGAAAAAGCTCCTGCTTCCGATAATGTTACTAAATTATAAGATTTATTTGGATCACGGCTTTCTTCAACAGTTTTGATATATTTTGCCATCATTTTCTCGAAAGCAACAATTTTTGGTCCTTTTAAATCACGAGTTTTAGATCCTGTAAAAGGAAAAACTTGATCGATATATTGATTTAAGTTAGCTAAAGTTTCAGTATTTTTGGCATCCTCTTTTTGGTAATATGTTTTACCTAAAGTTAATCCAACACTTCCTAAATAAACAGCATTTTGCGTACTATTTTTCATATCAGTATAAACAGAAACACCATAAAATGGATTCTCTCCAATTGGAGTAACTTCTGTTAAATACGCTTGTAAATCTGTCAAATTTTTGATTGCATCAATTTGCTTAAAATATTTCTGAATTGGAGCAATTCCTGTTTTATTTCTAGCTTCCATGTTTGTGTAAGCTGAGTATAAGTCAGAAATTTTTTGTTCATTAGAATCTTGAGCATATTTATTATTCAATAAATCTTTTACCAATTTCAAAGAAACCTTATCTGTATTCTCTCTCAATTCATCGAAACTTCCCCATCTTGCTCTATCAGATGGAATTTCTGTAATTTTCATCCAATTACCATTTACATAATTATATAAATCATCTTGTGGACGAACAGACTTATCCATATAATTTGGATTAAAAGCCTGATATGATTCTTGCGCAATTGCTAAAACAGAAGTACATGCAAATGCAGCAACAAATAGTTGTTTTTTCATATTTCTACTAAGTATTTTTGATATGATATGTCGAAATTAATACGACCTTTGTTACAAATTTACTAAATAAAGTATTAATTATTCGTGCAATTTTTGACACTTTTGAAGAGGAAGATTAACATTTTTAAAACTTTCAAACCAAAACTCTTTATCATTTAAGATATTTTATATTGTAAAAAGCTTATTAAAACAGAAAATTTTTCTATATATATCATTCCATATTTATATATTTAACAAAAAACAATCGATTTCTTTATTAATATCTAAATATTATTTTACTATATCCATATTCAATAGAAAATCTTTAAATTTGGAACCAAACAAAAGTAACTTTTTAAGATGGAAACCAATACGATTTTGATCACCGGCGCTTTAGGACAAATTGGTTCTGAATTGGCTGAGAAATTAAAAACCATTCATGGAAAAAATAATGTAATTATTTCTGATATACGTGATCCTAAAGATGTTGATTACGACGGAATTTACGAAGTAATTGACGTAATGGATGCTGATCGAATAAAAGAAGTCATTGCAAAACACAATATTAAAACTGTTTATCATTTAGCGGCTCTACTTTCTGGTACAGCTGAAAAAAATCCAATGTTTGGTTGGAAATTAAACATGGACACTTTGCTTACTTTCCTTGAATTAGCGAAAGATAAAGTAATCGATAAAATCTTTTGGCCTTCTTCTATTGGTGTTTTTGGTCCAGATACACCAAAAGACAATACACCACAAAATACAATTCAAACTCCTTCTACAGTTTATGGCATTTCCAAATTGTCAGGAGAATATTGGTGCAAATGGTACCAACAAAATCATAATGTAGACGTTCGTTCTGTTCGCTTTCCTGGTCTTATTTCTTGGAAAACTCCTGCTGGAGGTGGAACTACAGATTATGCAGTTGATATTTATTACAAAGCAATTGAAGATGGAAAATATACTTCTTTCTTGAAAGAAGGAACTTATTTACCAATGTTGTATATGGATGATGCAATAAATGCCATTATTGAATTAATGTCTGCTGATCCAAAACAATTAGGTGAATTTAAATCTTATAATTTAGGAGGTTTAAGCTTCGCACCAGAACATTTAGCAGCAGAAATCAAAAAACATATTCCAAATTTCACAATCGATTATGCACCAGATTTCCGTCAAGCTATTGCAGATTCTTGGCCGTCTTCTATCGATGATTCTGTTGCAAAAGCAGATTGGGGATTTGAACCAAAATTTGATATCGATAAAATGACAACTACAATGTTAGACAATTTGAAAATAAAATTAGGTAAAGCTTAATTTTTTCTTACAATACAATATTTTAGGAATGCTCTTTGATAATTTTTGGTTAAAAAACCACAAAATATGTCAGGAGCATTTTCTAATTTAAAAAATATCGTCCATCTACTAAAATCTGTTAATTTAGAGCAATTAAATAAAATTTCTCAAAAAGTAGATTTACCTCTTTTAATGGAAAACTTTTCTAAACTTGATGATAAACAACTTCAAGGAATGATGAAAATGTTAAATCCAAATAAAAAACACAAAGAACTTCCTCCAATTGATGGTGATTTCTACGATGTTTTTCACACTTTAACTCCAGAACAGCGTGAATTACAATTAAAAGTAAGAGCTTTTATGGAAAAAGAAGTTAAACCAATTGTTAATGATTATTGGCTTCGCGATCAATTTCCTTTTGAATTAATTCCAAAATTTAAAGAACTCAACATTTGTGGCGTCACTTATGATGGTTATGGTTGTCCAAATTTACCTTTTATTATGGAAGGCGTTTTGGCTATGGAAATGGCTCGTGTAGATGCTTCGATTGCAACTTTTTTTGGCGTACAATCTGGTTTGTCTATGGGATCAATTTATATGTGTGGATCGGAAGAACAAAAAGCAAAATGGTTACCACAAATGCAAAAATTTGATAAAGTTGGAGCTTTTGGATTAACTGAACCCGAAGTTGGTTCTGGTGCGGCAGGAGGTTTAACAACAACGTGTAAAAAAACAGAAGAAGGTTGGATTTTAAACGGTCAAAAGAAATGGATTGGAAATGCGACTTTTGCAGATTTAGTGATTATTTGGGCAAGGGATTTAGATGATGGTGAAGTAAAAGGTTTTATTGTCGAGAATAATAATCCTGGCTTTTCTGTAGAAAAAATTAAAGGAAAAATGGCTTTACGAATTGTTCAGAATGGCTTGATTACTCTGAAAGATTGTTTAATTACAGAAGAAAATCGTTTACAAAATGCTAATTCATTTAAAGACACGGCAAAAGTATTGCGAATGACGAGAGCTGGAGTTGCTTGGATGGCAACTGGATGCGCTCGTGGAGCATATGAAAGCGCTTTGGATTACACTCGAAATCGAAAACAATTTGGAAAACCAATTGCTTCTTTTCAAATGATACAAGGACATTTGGTAGAAATGTTATCTAATTTAACAGCAATGCAAACTTTAGTTTTTCGCTTATCTGAAATGCAAGACGAGGGAATTTTACTAGACGAACACGCATCTTTAGCTAAAGTTTTTTGTACAATGAGAACACGCGATGTCGTTTCACGAGCACGAGAAGTAATGGGCGGAAATGGAATATTATTAGAGCATGACGTCGCTCGTTTTGTTGCCGACTCCGAAGCCATTTACAGCTACGAAGGCACAAAAGAAATCAATTCGCTTATTGTAGGTCGATCTATCACAGGATTTAGCGCGTTTGTATAAATAAAATTTAAAAATCCCAATAAATTAATTTATTGGGATTTTTTATCTACTTTTTGTTCTCCAAAAAAGTTTCAAAAGCTTTTTCGAATTCTTCTAATGTGATTAAATGTGTCATTTCAGCATCAAAAATCTGTTCGATATTTCCGTTTTGTTTTTGAAGATTTTCTACAAATTCAATCTGAAATTTTGGTTCGATCACATCATCTTTTAATCCTGTAAAAATTAAATTTGATTTTGTTGGAACTCCTTTTAATAATTGTTCTGGCAAAAAAGGTTTTAAACGTTCTACCGCTATTACAGCAGGATTAAACATCAAAACTGGAACATTTAACAATAATCCCAAATAATAACTTATCATTCCGCCTAAACTTGTCCCTGCAATAAATTCGATTGGTTCCTTTGTAAAATGTTCAATCAAATCTTGAATCAAAGTTGGAGCATTATCGTAATCAATTGATGGTGCATAACATTCTCCCAAAGAATCTAAATATTCTCTCTTTTCATCTGTTACAAAACCTTGGTAGCCGTGTAAGTATGCAAATTTCATTTGTTTAAAATTTTAATAATTTGATACTGAAAACTTTCAGTAGTTAATGTAAAAATACTAAAAAACCCTTTCAGAAAATTTCAGAAAGGGTTAAAGTTATATAAAAAAATCTTTTTAGTTTACTGATTCAGTTTCCTCTACAGATTCTTCTTTTTGAGTATTTGGTAATTCTCCTTTGAACAAGAACGAAATAATTTCTTTGTTCACTGTGTCTAACATTCTTTGGAAGATATGGAAAGACTCTTGTTTGTAAACAACCAATGGATCTTTTTGTTCGTAAACCGCATTTTGAGACGTTTTACGTAAGTCATCAACATCACGTAAATGCTCTTTCCAGTTATCATCAATCAAACTTAATACAACTGATTTTTCGAAATCTTTTATTAAAGTTTTACCTTGAGATTCGTATGCTTCTTTCAAATCACAAACAACTGTCATTTGACGAATTCCGTCTGTAAATGGTACTTGAATACGAGAGAACATATGTCCTTGATTCTCGAAAACATTCGAAATTACTGGGAAAGCTGTTTCTGCAACATATTTCATACGTGCTTTGTAATCTTCAATTGCTGCGTCGTACGTAATATTTGTTAAATCTTTGATTGATTTAGATCTAAATTCATCTTCAGTAACAGGAGTTCCCATTGTAAAGAATTTAATTAAATCTAATTCATATTGATCAAAATCTTCGAAATCTTTGTTAGATTTTACAACAGAAGCCGCAACATCATAAATCATATTTGCAATATCAACTTCCAAACGATCTCCGAACAATGCATTGTGACGACGTTTGTAAATTACTTCACGTTGTTTATTCATTACATCATCATACTCTAACAAACGTTTACGAATACCGAAGTTATTTTCTTCTACTTTTTTCTGTGCACGCTCGATAGATTTTGTAATCATAGAATGTTCAATCACATCACCATCTTTGTGTCCCATACGGTCCATTAATTTTGCAATTCTTTCTGAACCGAATAAACGCATTAATGAATCTTCTAATGAAACGAAGAATTGAGATGATCCTGGATCTCCTTGACGACCAGCACGACCACGTAACTGACGGTCTACACGACGAGAATCGTGACGTTCAGTACCAATAATTGCTAAACCTCCAGATTCTTTTACTTCTTTCGTTAATTTAATATCGGTACCACGACCAGCCATATTCGTTGCAATTGTTACAGCTCCTGGTTTACCAGCTTCTGTTACAATATCAGCCTCGCTTTTGTGTAATTTTGCATTTAAAACATTGTGATTAATTCCACGTAATTTTAATGCTTTTGATAATAACTCAGAAATCTCAACATTAGTTGTTCCAACTAAAACTGGACGTTTGTCATCTTGAGATAAACGAACAATTTCCTCGATTACTGCTTTATATTTTTCACGATTTGTTTTGAAAACAATATCGTTTTTATCGTTACGTAAAATTGGGCGGTTTGTTGGAATAGAAACAACATCTAATTTGTAAATTTCCCAGAACTCACCTGCCTCAGTTTCCGCTGTACCAGTCATACCTCCTAACTTATTGTACATACGGAAATAGTTTTGTAATGTAATTGTCGCAAACGTTTGTGTAGCTGCTTCAATTTTTACATTCTCTTTCGCTTCAATTGCTTGGTGCAATCCATCCGAATAACGACGACCATCCATAATACGACCTGTCGATTCGTCAACGATTTTTACTTCACCTTCAACCACAACATACTCGATATCTTTTTCGAATAATGTATATGCTTTTAACAATTGGCTTAAAGTATGGATACGCTCAGATTTGATTGAGAAATCACGGAAAAATTCTTCTTTCATTTGAAGAATTTCTTCTTTAGTTTTTCCTGAATTTTCAATTGCTCCAATATTTGTCGAAACATCTGGTAAAATGAAGAAATTCTCATCTTCCATTCCTTTAGACAAATACTCGATTCCTTTATCTGTTAAATCTGATTGATTTTGTTTTTCATCAATAACAAAGTATAAATGCTCGTCAACTTTTGGCATTTCACGGTTATTATCCTGAATAAAATGCGCTTCTGTTTTTTGTAATTGAGCACGAATACCATCTTGAGATAAGAATTTGATTAATGGTTTGTATTTTGGTAAACCACGGTAAACTTGGTATAATTTGAAACCACCTTCTTTTAAATCTCCTTGTTTGAATAATGTTTTTGCTTCGTTTAATGTTTTTCCTAACATCTCACGTTGCATTTGATATAAACGATCAATTTTTGGTCTTAATACATCAAATTCGTGACGATCTCCTTGTGGAACTGGACCAGAAATAATCAATGGTGTACGAGCATCATCAATTAAAACTGAATCGACCTCATCGACAATCGCAAAATTTAATTCACGTTGTACCAAAGCATCTGGTGTATTTGCCATATTGTCACGTAAATAGTCGAAACCAAATTCGTTATTTGTTCCATAAACAATATCAGATGCATACGCATCGCGACGACCTGGAGAGTTTGGTTGGTGATTATCGATACAATCTACTGATAAACCATGAAAAGAGAAAATTGGACGCATCCACGCCATATCACGTTTTGCCAAGTAATCATTCACCGTTACTAAGTGAACTCCACGACCAGTTAGTGCATTTAAGTAAATAGGTAAAGTTGCAACCAACGTTTTACCTTCCCCTGTTTGCATCTCCGCAATACGACCTAAGTGTAAAGCGGTACCTCCAATAAACTGAACATCGTAATGAGACATATCCCATGTTACTTGACGACCTGCTGCATCCCAAGAGTTTTTCCAGATTGCAGTATTATCATCTTTAAGAGAAACGAAATCGTGTCCACGATTTACCAAAACTTTATCAAACTCAGAAGCTGTAACTTCTAACGTTTCGTTTTCAGTAAAACGTTTCCCTGTTTCGCGCATTACAGCAAAAGCTTCTGGTAAGATTTCTAATAAAATCTTCTCTTCTACTTCGTATGCTTCTTTATTGATTTTATCAATTTTAGCGTATAAATCTTCTTTTACACCAAAATCTTCTGTTTCCTCAACTTGTTTTTTTAACTCTTCAATTTGAGTTTTGAAATCTTTAGTCGCATCAGCTAATTTAGCTTTAAACTCTAAAGTTTGCCCTCTTAATTCATCAATTGATAATGAACTAAGCTTTTGACCAGCTTCATTCGCTAAGTCAACATATTTTCGTAATTCTTTTACATCTTTGGCATTCTTATCACCTAAGAAACCTTGTAAAATTTTGTTTAAAATATTCATATTTTTCTGCGTTCTTCGTCAAAATTAGCCACAATATATTTGAGACTAATTAAGATGCAAATATACGTTAACTATGTTAGTTATAGATTATAGAATCGAAAAAAGCCCCAATTTGGGCTTTTTTATTTTTAATATTCGTCCTCGTTCCAAAGGAAATCGTCGTCCGTTGGATAGTCAGCCCAAATTTCTTCAATGCTTTCGTAAGAATCTCCTTCATCCTCAATAGATTGTAAGTTTTCTACAACTTCCAAAGGTGCACCAGTACGAATTGCGTAATCAATTAATTCATCTTTTGTTGCTGGCCAAGGTGCATCACTTAAATAAGATGCTAATTCTAAAGTCCAATACATAGCTTATATTTTTTATTATTAGTAGAGACAATTAAACTCTAATTTATTTTCTAAAATTTGATTTTTTGCAAATCAAATAATCTGCCAAAGTCAAACTGTCAGTATTTATGTTAAAATTAAATTTTTTCGTTCTCTATATTTATTTAATTTTATGCCTAAATATAACGAAAATGGACACGAATATAACAAAATTATTTGCAATAAAATATCCAATTATTCAAGGTGGTATGATTTGGAATAGTGGTTGGCGATTAGCGTTAGCTGTAAGTAATGCTGGAGGACTAGGTTTAATAGGTGCTGGAAGCATGTATCCTGATGTTTTACGCGAGCATATAAAGAAGTGTAAAGCTGCTACAAATCATTCTTTTGGCGTTAATGTTCCAATGCTTTATCCGAATATTGAAGAAATTATGCAAATTATTGTGGAGGAAGGTGTAAAAGTTGTTTTTACTTCTGCCGGAAATCCAAAAACGTGGACAGAAACTTTAAAAAAAGAAGGAATAACTGTTGCACATGTTGTCAGTAGTGCCAAATTTGCATTAAAATCTCAAGATGCAGGAGTGGATGCTGTCGTGGCAGAAGGTTTTGAAGCTGGCGGACATAATGGCAGAGAAGAAACCACTACACTTTGTCTTATTCCGAATGTGAAACGTCAAATCGATATTCCATTAATTGCTGCTGGAGGAATTGGAACAGGTTCTCAAATTTTAGCAGCATTTGCATTAGGTGCAGATGGAGTACAAATTGGTTCTCGTTTTGCTGCAACTCAGGAATCTTCTGCTAATCAAGCTTTCAAAGATGTGATTGTAAATGCGCAAGAAGGTGACACGCAACTTACATTGAAAGAATTGGCTCCTGTTCGATTGATTAAAAATGAGTTTTATAATCAAGTTCAAGAAAAATATCAACAAGGCACAACCGCAGAAGATTTGAAAGAACTTTTGGGTAGAGGACGTTCTAAGAAAGGAATGTTTGAAGGCGATTTGGTAAATGGAGAATTAGAAATTGGTCAAGTTTCGTCATTAATCGATTCTATTCCGACAGTTGCAGAAGTTTTCGACGATTTATTAGTAGATTATCAAGTTGCAAAAGATAAATTAATTCGATTATAATCATCGTTCAGTTTTAAACACTATAAAAAAGCTGTCAAAAATTTTTGACAGCTTTTCGTTTTATAATCTTCCTTGTTCTTTTAATTTCCAATAACGCATTAGTCCATTAACAGACATCCAGCATGGATTGGCATATTCATACACCTGAATTTGATCTTCTGTTAAACCTAAGTCTTTATAGTTTTTTTTGACATAATCGACAAAAACAGGGACAATTTCTTCGGTCGGAATTTTATCATCATACATCGGTTTGATATAATTTGACCAATCATCTAAAGCTTTTTCTAATTGATCAAAATGATTTTCTAAATCTTCGTGATAACCATAATGCGTCGGATAAATTCCTTTTGCATTAATTTTTCTCAATTTAGCAATCGATTCTTTCCACAATTCAATATTAATATCTGGCGGCGGACAAGGAGGCGAAACAGGTCCATTTTCTATCTTCACCCCCGCTACATCACCTGTAAAAATAACATCGTCCAACACATAAGCATTGTGATGAACAGCATGTCCAGGCGTATAAACAGTCTGAAAAACAGCATCACCAAACTCCACACTTTGTCCATCTGCCAAACCAACCAAATATTCTTCGTCAATTGGTTTCATTTCTCCCCACAAACGATCCATATCGTCACCATAAATCATTTTTGCAGATTCCCACAATTTCTCAGGATTTTTCAGATGCGGTAAACCAATCGGATTTAAAAAAATTGTTGCGCCATGTTCTGTAAATTTCCATGCAGCACCAGCGTGATCAAAATGAATATGTGTAATTAATATGTTTTCAATATCGATTACCCGCCAACCTAAAGCTTCTATTCCTGTTTTCAGATTTTCGAAAGTGGAGTATGGGCCCGGATCGACTAAAACCGGTCCCTGTTCTGTTTCGATTAAATAAGTTGCGATAGCTTCCTTTTCATTTTGAAAATTCAGGTCTATTGTATGTATTTTTGGCATGCTATAATATTTCTTCTATGGTATATTTTATTCCATTAAATTCTATTTTATCGCCGGCTCTTTTTCCAACCAACGCTTCAAAAATAGGTGCTTGTGTACTAATTCCTACAAACTTTTTATTTTCCCATTCGAAATCTTTGAAAGATAAACCAATGACAAAATTAACTTTGTCAGTCAAAAACAACATTTCCTTCCGTTATTTCATCAATCAACTCAGGGCGAAGTACTCTGAAGTTATTTAAATCTTCTGTTGCTTGATTAATTCTTATTTGTAAATTTCTGGCGGAATCTGTCGACTGACTTTGTTGTGCAAAATCATCAAGCTCTAAACTCGATTCTTCATCTAAATCAGCACTTTCAGTATAAATTCGCTCCGATTCTTTTAAGGCGTTTATTTCATCTTGTTTAAGTTGAATAAGATGCTGAATGACATCTTTTCTGATATGTTTTTTATTCATTTTTGTAGTTTTAAGTTTAGATAAACTTACAAAAAATAAAAAACTCCTGAACTATTCATTCAAGAGTTTTTTACTACTATATTTAATTATCCTGATGTTATTGAGCGAAGCTATAGCGTGCACCTCCCGGACTGAAAATAGATAACATTCTACTTTTTTGTCCTTCAGAGAACATATATAATCCTCTATCGTCACTATAATCCATATAATTCATGGTCATTTCGACAGGAGATCCTGAACATGTACTATAATGAGGGTATGCAGGGACACCATAGTTTGGTGCATTATGATAAGGCGTATCGTTCACATAATCTGTTAGACATCCACCACCATCTCCCCAAATGTGACGTAAATTCATCCAGTGCCCAACTTCATGAGTAGCTGTTCTCCCTAAATTGAACGGGTAAGTTGCTGTTCCTGTATTTCCAAAATATCTTGAATCAATTACCACTCCGTCTGTTGCAGAACTACCCCCGGGAAATTGTGCATAACCCAGAATACCACTTCCGATTGTACAAACCCATAAATTAAGTTTTGTTGTAGGGGAAGTTGGCAGAATTCCTGTACTTTTCTTCATGGCATCATTTGTTCCCCAAGAAGTTTTTGTTGTTTGTTTTCTGTTCACCGTTTCTAATTCAAATTTAATCCCAACATTTGCTTTTACATTTGAAAACAAAGCGGGTACCTGTGAAAAATCAGCATTCTGTGCATTGAAATCTTTATTTAAAACATCAATTTGAGATTGAATCTGAGCTAAAGAAATATTTTCAGCGGCCGTTTTATACAAAACATTTACAACAACAGGGATAACAATAGTTCCATTGACTAGTTTTCCTTGCATTTTTTCAAAGTTTTGGGCATGGGCTTCAATATCTGCCATTTTTGAGGCCAGATTAGGATTTTCTGATAGCTGTAATTTTAAAACTTCATCAGAAGCGCACGTTCGACTTGCAACTTTTTGATTAGCAGATTCTGCTTGAGGATCCATTTCGTTTTTAGTGTCATCACTACAAGCTGTGAATACAGCAAGTGTAGCTAATGTAAAGATAAGTTTGTTCATATTATTGTTATTTAATTAGTGTTATTTAATTAGTGTCTACTAAAAATACAATAATATTTATTAAAAACATGAATAAAATCATATTTTAACAATAGAAACAATTACAGGTACATAATAGTTTGCAAGAATGGAAGTTAAATTGAAAAAATATCACATCTGATTTTATGGAAGAATTTCATTGATTTCATCCTCCAGTTCATATTTGGTCATGGCTTGATCATGAAAAACAACTTTTTCTCCTTTATTGTAAATAATTGTAACAGGAATATTTCCACCCCACTTGGAATCGAAAGAAGGAATCCATTCATTCATCCGCTTGGTGTCATCCAGTAAAACAACTTCTGTATTGATGTGATAATCTGTTATAAATTTCTTTACTTTATCCAATACTTTTGGTCGATCCAAAGATACCAACAGCATTTTGAAATTGGGATTGTCTTTGTATTTTTCATTAATTTCCATAAACGCAGGAATCTCCTCTACACAAGGTGCGCACCACGTTGCCCAAAAGTTAACCACCACAACTTGATCTTTATAAGTTGTGATTTTTTCGTGCAAAGCTTCATATTTTACAGTTTCTACAGATTGTGCATTTACAGTAGAAAAAGCCAAAATTCCCATTAAACCAAGGAAAGAAAATAGTTTCATATTTACTTTTTAAAAATATTTGTTCAAATGTAATAGAACAAGAATCAATCCAAGCTATTTTTCTCGAAATTTTGTTGAATAGAATATTAAACCGATTTTTGTAAAAAAATAATCAATTTGTTTTCAAAAGAAGATGCTTATCGCATAAAAAAGGATTTTTGGATTTCGTATGGAACGTATATGAAATTGCAGATGAATGCCGAAGGAACGCGTATTAATTGGATAAATTACAAAACGGATATAAAAGGTGTTTATTTTAGAACGGATGTCGAACGCAAGTTTGCAGAGGTTTCGATTGAAATTTCGCATCCAGATCCGTCAGTTCAACTGATGATCTATGAACAGTTTGAGGAATATGAAAATGTTTTGGAAAATTATCTTGGCGAAAAATGGATTTGGACAAAAGAAGATTATGACGAAGACGGAAAAATGATTTCGACAATAAAAATACGTTTAGAAAACATTAGTATTTTTAGAGAAACCGATTGGCCGCAAATTATTCCGTTCCTAAAAGATCGAATGATTAATTTGGATGAATTTTGGTGCGATCACAAAGATAGTTTTGAGATTTTTAAAGAATTATAAAGCAAAAGATGCTCAATATTGAGCTTCTTTTTTATTTCATTTTAAGCAATTTCGCACGTAAAATTCTCGATTTCTAACAATTCATTCGTTTCTTCCAAAACTTCGTTTCGTTGTTCTTGAGACAAATTTAATGAATCTAAAAACTTATTATTTTGTTTTAAATCTTTCACCAAAATACATTCTTTTGACAAAAGAACTTTTTCTTGCTCTGGCGTCAAAGTCGTTAAACATGTAATTGGATACAAAGCCGCATTATCAACCAAATATTTGATACTATTTGTTTCTGGATAATCCCAAGAAATTAATCCAATTCCATAATAATTTGCAAAATCTATACTATCAGTTGTCAAATAAGCATTTGTTACCAAGAAACCTTTTGTTGGTTTCATATCTCGTCCAAAAAAATGATACGTATGACCTTCTACATCTTTCATTCGTGATAAAAAATACATCGGTGTTGTCACCGAAATTTTGGCATCTTCGTCATTTCTAAATTTACATTCGCAAAAAAGTAACTGATCACCTTTAGAAGCCACCACATCTATTTCGTGCGTTACCGCATTTCCTTGTACAATTTCTGAATGCAAAGATTGATATCCTGCCGCTTGCATCACTTTTCCAATCCACTTTTCGAAATAGTATCCTTCTGGTCCCAAATCTCGCAAAGCTCTTTTCAAGCTATAACGCGCCGCATACGAATTTCTATAATTTTTGAGATGGGCAAAAGCAATTTTATACAATTCTCTTGTCGGAATACCCTCGTAAAGATCTTTCGAAACTAATTCGAAAACTTCTTCAACTTCCTCTTTTTTTGCGCCAGATTTCGTTAATGAACGTTTTAAAGCTTTTGGATTATATGGAATTAACTCACCTGAGTTTTTCTTTACTAACATATTTTAAGGTTGAATTTTATTCTTAACGAATTTAAATAATTCTGATTAAAAATCCTTAAAAGTTTAAATTCTAAATAAAGGTTATCTTTGCAAAGCTTTAAAATCAACATATGAAATTAGAAACATTTTTACAAGAAAGAAGTGGCAACCAATGTGAGTTGACAGGATTTACAGAGGATTTAGCTATTTATGAAGTGAATCCTGATGCAAGTAGTAATCCTGATCGAAATGTTTACATTACACAAAAATGTATCAACCAAATTGAAAAGAAAGAGGAATTAGATGCTTCTTTTTGGGAATCATTTTTACTTTCTTCTATGTGGAGCGAAGTTCCTGCCGTACAAGTGCTTTCTTGGCGAATGCTAAATCGCTTTAGAAACGAATCTTGGGCTGCTGATGCTTTAGACATGATGTATTTAGATGACGAAAATATGGAGTGGGCAAAAGCTTCTGGCGATCACGAAGGTGACGGAAGTGTGGATTTGCACAAAGATAGCAATGGAAATATTTTGGTGAATGGAGATACGGTGACATTGATTAAAGATTTGGATGTAAAAGGTTCTTCTATCAATGCAAAAATTGGAACTGCTGTTCGAAACATTCGTTTAGTTCATGATAATACCGAACAAATTGAAGGAAAAGTTGACGGACAATTAATCGTTATTTTAACGAAATTCGTGAAAAAACAAGCATAAAAAAATCCACTCAGTTGAGTGGATTTTTTGTTTTTATCTAAAATTTACTTTTCTATTTCTTTCAAGTTTTCCATTTTCTTTGTTGCAAGAAAACCTTTGATATCTTCGAAATGTTCTTTGACACGTTTATTTCCAAATTCGAAAACTTTCTCTGCCAATCCATCTAGGAAATCACGATCGTGAGAAACTAAAATTACTGTTCCTTCAAATTCTTTCAACGCATCTTTGATAATATCCTTTGTTTTCATATCCAAGTGATTTGTTGGCTCATCTAAAATCAAGACATTATAAGGTTCTAACAACAATTTTACCATTGCCAAACGTGTTTTTTCTCCTCCAGAAAGCACTTTTACTTTCTTATCGATATCATCACCTTTGAACATGAATGCACCCAAAATATTTTTAATTTGTGTTCTGATATCACCTTCTGCAATGCGATCTACAGTTTCGAAAATAGTTAAATCTTCATCTAATAAAGCAGCTTGATTTTGAGCAAAATATCCGATTTGTGCATTATGACCAATTTCTAATTTTCCTTCAAAATCAATTTCATTCATAATCGCTTTAATCATTGTTGATTTTCCTTCACCATTTTTCCCAACCAACGCCACTTTTTGTCCTCGTTCGATGACCATATTTGCATCCTTAAACACAATATGATCACCATACGATTTATCTAAATTTTCGACTACAACAGGATATTGCCCAGAACGTGCAGCCGCAGGGAATTTCAATTTCAAAGCTGAAGTATCAACCTCATCAACCTCGATAATATCTAACTTTTCTAACATACGAACGCGTGATTGTACTTGTTCTGTTTTAGAGAAAGTTCCGCGAAAACGTTCGATAAATAATTTATTTTCGGCTATGAATTTTTGTTGCTCATCATAAGCTTTTTGCTGATGAATTCTACGATCTTGACGCAACACTAAATAGTCAGAATATTTGGCTTTGTAATCATAAATTCGTCCCATTGTAACTTCAATAGTGCGATTTGTAATATTATCGACAAACGTGCGGTCGTGCGAAATCACCATAACAGCTTTGGCTTGATTTTTCAAGAAATCCTCTAACCATTGAATTGATTCGATATCCAAGTGGTTTGTAGGCTCATCTAATAAAATCAAATCAGGTTTACGCAAAAGAATTTTAGCCAATTCGATTCGCATACGCCAACCTCCCGAAAACTCAGAAGTTGATCGATCCAAATCTTCTTGCGCAAATCCCATTCCTTTCAAAACCTTTTCCACTTCGGCTTCGTAATTTACTTCTTCTATCGAATAAAATTTTTCACTGACTTCCGAAACGCGTTCGATTAGCTTCATATAATCATCACTTTCGTAATCAGTTCGTACAGTTAATTGCTCATTTAATTCATCAATTTCATTCTTCATTGATAAATATTCAGCAAAAGCTTTTGACGTTTCTTCGCGAACAGAACAATTATCTTCGGTTAACAAATGTTGCGGCAAATATGCAATTACCGCATCTTTTGGTGCTGAAATATTTCCCAAAGAAGGTTTATTGATTCCTGCAACAATCTTAAGTAAAGTAGATTTTCCTGCACCATTTTTACCCATTAAGGCAATTTTGTCATTTTCATTTATCACAAAACTAACTCCACTAAACAACGTTGAAGAACCGAATTGAACGGCAATATCATTAACTGTAATCATAAATTTTATCGAATAATTGCGGCAAAGATAATCTTTTTCAACCGAGATCAAATCAATAAAAAAGCTTGAGATTATCTCGAGCTTTTATATATTGTAAAGAATTTCTTAAACCGTTAAATCTTCGCCAATTTCTAATAAAATCAATTGAATATGACGCGAAAAGAAAATAGATTTCGCTTCTGCTTTATCAATTTTAATTGGTGGAAAAGTATCATAATGATAACCCAAAACCTTAGTTGCTTGCACATATTCTGCCGCAATAGAAGCACTTTTTGCCCCCATCGTAAAATTATCTCCGATTGGTAAAATTGCTAAATCAAGTTGTCCAATTGTATCCGGAATCAACTTCATTTCGTATGTCAAAGCTGTATCACCAGCGATGTAAACTCGCTTTCCTTCACTTTCGATAATGTAACCATTTGGATCTCCTCCATATGTTCCATCAGCAAATGAACTCGAATGAAATGCAATTGTAGATTGAATCGAACCAAAATCAAAACTAAATTTACCACCTGTATTCATTCCGTGTGCTTTTAAACCTCTTTCCGAATAATAAGAAGCAATTTCTGCATTCGAAATAATCAAAGCTCCTGTACGTTTTGCCAATTCTTCCACATCATACACATGATCTTGATGCGCATGCGTAATAACAATATAATCCGCTTTTAAACTTTCGAAATCGATATTCTTTGCTAATTCATTTGGTGTAATAAATGGATCAACAATAATGTGTTTACCGTTTGCTTCAATCGCAAGCGAGGCATGTCCTAAATATTGAATTTTCATTATATATTTTTTTGTGATTAACGAATTAAAGTATCAATAAAATCGAAACCGATTAAACTATATCCTAATAATACAGCGAAAAATAAAGCTAACATTGCTACTTGTTTCAAGAATGGATCGAAATCTTTAGGATCTTTTACTGCAAAAATTTGACGACGAATGGCGTTCGCAAAAAAGATTAAAATTAAAAATACAAAACCAGATAATTTACCTTGTTTAAGTGGTGACATCGTTACATATAATGCGCTTAATGCGAACGGAATCGTCATTAAAGCCATTTGGTAATATTTACTTTTTTGAAAACCTAATTTTGATGCAACAGTAATTTTATTGTTTTTGACATCATTTTTCACATCTCGCATATTGTTCAAATTTAGCACTGCTACACTCCAACATCCCATCGAAGCTGCAGGTAATAAAATTTGCCATTGAAAAACTTTAGAATATAAAAATTCTCCACCAGCAACAGCTAAAATCCCAAAGAATAAGAACACAAAAACATCACCTAAACCAATATATCCGTATGGTTTTTTTCCCATTGTATAAGCCATTGCTGCAAAAATAGACGCAACTCCCAGTCCAAGAAAAATGTAAATATATTTCATATCATTTGGATAAAAAGATACATACAACAATGCTGAAACGCAAGCTAAAGAAATTGCAACCATAATTCCAATAGCTATTTTCATTTGGTTTTGAGTTATCAATCCAGATGCTACAGCACGCTGCTCTCCTACTCTATTTGCGTCCGTTCCTTTTACCGCATCGCCATAATCATTCGCGAAATTTGATAAAATTTGGAAAGCCAAAGTTGTTAAAAGAGATAAGAAAAATATATCATTTCGAAAAATTCCTTCTGATTTTGCAATAAATCCAGCCAATAATAATCCACTCAAAGAAAGTGGTAATGTGCGAAGCCTTGCGGCTAATATCCATTTTTTCATACTGAACAAAGATAATGAAGATTTTACTTTTTTTATCATCTAAAATTGAAGTAATATTGCATAGAATTTATCTATTTCAACTACTAAAATGCCTCGTAAAAAGAAAACACAACAATCTATTTTTAGTACATTAAAAAAAATCAAACTTTCGACTTATGTGATTAGTTTACTGATTTTGTGCGTTGTTTATTTTACATATCGTTATCGTCATGGTATTCATTACTATTTTTCGGTTGTAGAAAAATCGTTGAAAGGCGAAAAATTGGTTGATGGTAAAGTCACAAAATTTGATATCCGAAATATTGAGGTGATTGATAAATATTATCTCAAAACTTTTGGTGTTGATGTTTCGCATTATCAAGGAAAAATTGATTGGACGAAAATGCATACGATTTACAATTTATATCCGATAAATTTTGCTTTTATCCGTTCTACAATGGGAACTTCGTCTATTGATGAGACTTTTGAGGATAATTGGGAAGGTGCAAAAGAAAATAATATTTTGCGTGGTGCTTATCATTTTTATCGTCCAGATGAAAACTCTACTTTACAAGCACAAAATTTTATTGCAAAAGTAAAATTAGAAAATGGTGATTTGCCTCCAGTTTTGGATATTGAAACCTTACCGAAAACACAATCCATGGATCGTTTAGTCGAAGGAATCAAGAATTGGTGCAAAATTGTTGAAGAGCATTACGATATCAAACCGATTATTTATACATCAGATAAATATTTTGAAGATTATTTACAAGATCATTTTGATGGTTATATTATTTGGATTGCCAATTACAATTTTTGGGTACAAGAAATGAAAGGGCATTGGGATTTTTGGCAATTTACCGAAAAAGCAACCATAGATGGTGTAAAACGTTATAAAGTTGATGTGAATATCTACAACGGGACCATTGATGATTTAGAAGGTTTGACGCTTTAGAAAATTAATGAATCAATTTTACAGCTCCTTTTTCATCATAAATCAATGTATCTTTTCTTATCATTAAAATAGTATTTTCTTCAATTATAGGGTAAAAATAACAATACTCGCAATCTTCATCAGGTATCATTATACTGTCTGAGTATGATTTATTTTTATTAATTTCTACCTGTTGTGCATTTTGATTAATAA
>NZ_DKSQ01000099.1:1548-3981 GCF_002472765.1 Empedobacter sp. UBA7252 | reverse complement strand
GTTATCTACTGATATAATCCTAAAGTTATCACCATCGTCCGAAAAAACAAGTTTTGATGCATTCATTAAAATATGAACGCTAATTGAAGACAAATATGATGGTATTACCACCAAAAGTGCGGAAGAACCAGCATGCTCCGGTCTATGCAACTCCTTAGCCGAAAGTAAAAAAAATAATTGAAAAAAAAAGTAAGATTTTAAAAAGGGCAGTTAAATACTATTTCGTCTCGTCTATCGCGCTTCTCCTGCATTTATCGATTTGCAGATTGATGTACGTCCATGAATGAAGATTGGGGAAGTTTTTCCCTTTTAAGAGGTTACCTTTGTCAAGGCTTGTCTTAAAAAGGAAAATGCCTCAACTCGTCGAGCTGTCAGTTGACTTTTTTTGTTAACAGGATTCATGCGTGCCCTTTGGATCAGTGTTATAGGCAAGCTCGTCGACGTGTAATAATTCGAAAACGTTAGCATTTTTATTTATTACTCTTTTTAAGAGCCTATTGCCCTCTATTGTAAAATGATATTCATCAATAGGTAGAGACTTTAACTCTAATGGGTTTTTAGCAAATGGGTTGTGCCAAACGCTCCATTCTGCACTTCCTAATGTTAGGATGTCTGTATTTTTAAACAGAATTACGGCAGACACAGAAGTATTTACTGGTTTGTTGTGATAAAGGAAGCCACTGCTTCCGGGAAATGTCAGGTTAATATGGGTGCCGCAGTCATTTCCGAATAATACACTATACATTTCATTAGTATGAAAAAACATATCATTAACGCAAATACAGATTACATAAGGAGTATCGCTGATACCGTATTTAGACGGTCTCTTATCATTAAGCGCTGTTAGAATAGCTTTTTTGCTATCGATGATTTTTGCATCCTGAAATACAGCACCCAAGCTGGTCTTTATTTCGTTATTTGACTTTTTTAGCAGACTGATTTCAATTTCCCATTCATTTTCTTTGTATAAGAATTTACGATGAAATAACTGTTCATTTTCAAAGCCTTCACTTGATATTCTTATTTGTTCAATAAATCTTTTTAGCTTTTTTGGCGTGACACTGATTTTTGATATTCTTTTGAAACCAAGGTTGATGAAATATGGGTAATAGTGAATTTGCCTTATAATATCTTCGACAGCTTCTTTTCGTCTCTCCTCCTCCGTCGAATCAAATGAGTTTGACGAAAGCGTACATTCAAGGAGCATCAAAGCTACCGTATCACTTTTAGCTATAAAGTCAGGCGTAGTCGCCTTTGAAAGGATCGGATGTTTGTCTACTGTCAAGCCCTGTTTGCTTAGAAATGTATAAACAATGAGTTCGAAAATAGCTGCATCATGTTGCTTGTCGCTTTTAGATCTGATCTGGCTAATAAATTCTAAATCATCGGTCAAATCTTTCATCCACATTGATATGAGGGTCCTCGCTAATTTGCAGCGGTTCCATGAAGATCTTTCCAAAAATTTATATGAGGTCTCCTGTACTTGTTTTGCCTCGTTACTGAATGTTATATCTGAGTTAAAAATCATCTTTTAAATGTTTTTGAGTATCCAGGCCTGATAAAGCTGATATATCCGGTCTAAGAACAATGGGTCGATCACAGATTCGTTTCCCGCCTGTGTCATTCTTTTTAATGCGTGTTGACCCCAAAATGTAGGTTCTATATTTTCGAGTTCCGTAGAGTTGTCTAATACATACTGGTTGAAATCGTTTCTGGTATCCTGGTCGTTAAACAATAGGAATGGCGCACCCGTACCGCGGGACACAAGATTATAATTTCCATCAGTAAGAAAATGCAAAAATAGACCGTCGTTGGAGCTCCTATCATAATAGTAATACCAATTGTCCTCACCATCAACGCGCAGATATGCTGATTGTGGCACTGGTAAAGTTATCCTCATCTCATCGCAATACATATATTCTAGCTCAAATAATTCTGTCTGATGGCATTTGAACTTTGCCGTTCCTAAAAACGATTTCTCATTCGTAAAGAAATAACTATATACTTCCCAAAATTTCTCGACTTCACTCAGTTCGATAGTGTATTCTGGAAAAGTATTATGAAAGATTAATCTGCTATTACCTATGTTTTTTGTCCACTGATTTGGATCTAACAAATAACGCTGCATCTTTACAACAGGAGTAAGATCTAAACCAAATCTTTGATACCACATTTTTTCAATTTGATTTATGTCGGCAGATTTATCGGTCGGCGTATTTGTATCTTGGGTTCTCGAATAAATATGGTTCGCTTTGACTTCTTTGTCTTTATCTCGGTATGATGTAGTAATATAATAAGGCTTTAAAGGTAAATTCTGTATCACTAAAACGTCAATTTCTGAACCATTTAGATTTAAAGTTTTTAATTCCAATACAGGCCTATTGTCTCCCGCAAATTTTATTGATCTTAAAAAGTCTATATAAGAAACTTGAG
>NZ_DKSQ01000099.1:0-1453 GCF_002472765.1 Empedobacter sp. UBA7252 | reverse complement strand
AACTTGATTTTTACGGTTAGCTTGATTTTTTTCCAACCCAATTAATTGACACCCGCTTGAAGGATCTGTTAATCCAATAATCAAATATCTTTCTCCTTCATAGAGACAATTTGAAAGGCATAATATATCGTGCAAAAGTGCAGCCTTATTTTCATAAGGCTTCTCTTTAAAGTCCCAATATTCACCTTCACTTTTTGAATTTATGAGATCTATTATTTTATTCAATAACATGTCTAATCTTGATTTTTAGATGTTTTATTTTCGAAATTTCTTAAATATAAATTTAGATGGTTACCGCTGATTGCACTCTTCCATGGTTTACCTTTTCTTAAGAAGCCATGTTTTTCTAAGAGATAAATCATCGCATTATTTTCACGCATTTCAGTGGTGGCCATTAGATTTCCTTTTCCATATTTGTTTAATAATTCTTTTAATATTTGAGAGCTGTAGCCCTTACCCTGAAATTCAGGATCTGTAAAAAAATAACCAATTTCCCACTCATACTTATCGGCCTCTTCTAATAAATTAGCTTTATTTTCTGTGAAATCTGATTTTGTTTTAGGTTTGATTGCACCAATAGAAATTGGAGTGTTCCAATCATATCCTATTGCTATCAATTTACAATTTCTGATCCGATCCAATGAAGGGTTTTTGACCTTAGCTTGGGTCTGTAAAAGATCTAAGAATGATTCGATTTCGGTTTCATTAAATTCACTGGGTGGACAGATTTTAAATTTTTTGGAATTTGCCCATGGTACGATTTCACCTTCACCTTCCCAAATTTTCCCATCTGTTCTGTTTTTATATCTTCCCTTATATTTTAAAATATATAATAAAGCTAATTCGACATACCAAATTCCTAATTGAAGTGCTTGGAATTTAGCTCTGTCTGGAATTTTTTGTAATTCATTACGTTTTGTTTCCTGACCATGGACCAACGCATTTCTAATTTTAACAAATATTTCTGGACCATCGCTTTCTTTTGCAACACTAATAAGATCTTCGAAACTGTCGGGAATGCACCTACTAATTTTCAGTTGAAAAATTAGTAACCGTATTTTATTCGCAGCAGATACTCCTTCGGCCTCATTCCCTATAATGATCTTTTCGTTTTCAACTATTAACCAATTGTATATTAATTCAAGCGCAGTTTGAATTAATATTATCGAACCTTCGACCTTTCCTGCATTTGAATTGGCTTCTACATACCAATGAACAGCAGTTAATAAAAAATCTCTATTGTTTTCATTTTTCCAAAGCCTACTATATTCTTTCCATAGTTTATTAAAATCAATATTTTCTGAAATATTCGACCAACTATGCACAAATTTGTACGGATCTGAATTGTAAAATGAATAATCCGTAAAAATTTCCCTACCATCGTGAATTCCTCTATAAAATAATGGAGAAGCCCTTAATCCATTAATGAAATATCACTTGTGTCCTAAATAAA
>NZ_DKSQ01000073.1:14012-17081 GCF_002472765.1 Empedobacter sp. UBA7252 | reverse complement strand
ATCAGACAAAAATTAAAATTACTAATAGTATTAAAACTTATAATGAATTAAGACCACATGCAAGTTGTGATTATTTAACTCCAAATGCTGCGCATTTGCAGTCAGAAAAATTAAAGAAAAGATGGAAAAACTATAATAGAAGTTTTAATTATCAAAACTCTCTTGTATAGTAAATTTAGGATTAAGATCAATTGGTGTATAACTATAATAGGATTTATTTAAAAACATGTATAGTTATTTTAGGACGGGTCAAACACGTTAGAAGGTCCCAAGATAAAGGCAGGATGAAGGCAGGATGAAGGCAAAATAGTGGCAGTAGAATGTATGTAAAAGATTTTTGTAGTTCAGGGGTTGTAATAATTGCCAAGTTGTTTTTATACAAAAAAATGTTTAGTGGAAAACAAAAGGATATCATTTTTAAAGTTTCAATGAATTTAAACTCGTCTTTTGAGCAATGATAATCTTTAAATTTCATTTAAAAAAGTAGATTTTAGTGTTGTACTATGTAATATTTATAATGTATTAAGTAAAATGCATTATGTATTTGTGAGAGGCTGGAATTTTCAAGGCTTCGAAATAACACAAAATCACTTTTTGAATACAAATATAAAATGAAGTAGATTACCAAAATAACCTTTGAGAATCATTTAAATCGTAAGAACACATGACCAAAAACAGTATTTCCACTTGATATTCAGCACAATGACCAAGACGATTCAAACCTCTAAAATAAGTATCATTTGATGCTATTCTGAAATAAACTCAGAATGATAAAATCCGTAAAACGTTAAGCGTAGAACGTAAAACTTAATAAAACCTATGTTTCTATTGTGGTTAGAATATTCATTTTTTATTCGGTATTCTTCTTGAAGGGGCACAACAACGATGTAAAATTACCCCTTAGATAAACAAATTAACTAGAAGTGACGAATAATGAACCTAATTGGTTATCCATTAACCTAAATGGAGGTTGTATGCACTAAAATGCATTTTTTCTGTATCGGTTGTGTATCCACGCTATATGCATTCTGTATCCATTGTATATCCATTGCGTATGGTTTGTTCGGTGCTCGTGTATCGAAAGGTTGATTACCATTTAGACAAAAAAAGTAACTATTCAACTAAAAAAGTCAATTTATTACATAAATGAGACGCAACAATTTATTTCTTCAAAATCTTAAAACTATGTTGATTCGAATTTATTTTAACGAAATAAACGCCAGAAGTAAGATGTTCTAAATTTATCTGCGAAACAGCTGTTCGAAACTTCTTTTCATAGACCTGTATTCCTGTTTCGTTATATATAGAAATTGTAGGTTGTTTTAAAATCTGCGAAAAATGAAGGTTTCTCTTTACTGGATTTGGGTACACTTGCAAAGTTGAAATAGTATGATCTGTTGTAGTCAACTTCTCTTGTGCTTGAGAAAAATGTAATAAAGTCGCCAAAGCTCCTTTCGCTACTTCTGTCAAATAATTCAAATCTAAATTAGCTATTATATCTTGAGCAGTATGTGCATAGGGCGTTTCATTCTTTTCGAAAAGTCCAGTTATTGGATAACCAACTGCCTGAAAAGGCATATAATCTGAACTATAAGCATTCGAAATTTCAGTTTTTAGAGTTGTATACAAGGGAAAAATATTCGCCATTTGATTAGTCAAATCAGAAGAAGCTGCATTATTTGATGTTGGATTACTTTCATCTTGCTCACAAACAATTGTCGAATTTACTTTATTCGCCACTCCTCCTACCTCATCAATATTCAGAACAGCTTTAATTTTTAAATTCTGAGGAACTGCAATTTGATTGACATATGTCTGACTTCCTATTAAACCGCGTTCTTCTCCTGTAAAATGAATAAACTTGATCGAATAATCAGTATCGATATCTTTAATTAATCGAGCAATTTCTAATAAAGTAACCGTTCCCGATCCATTATCATTCGCTCCAGGTCCATTTAATGTATCATAATGACCATCGATGATAATAAATTTATCAGGATATTTTTTTCCAATTTTAGTTATGATTAAATTATTTCCAACATTTCCAAAAACATTTACAGATTGCTGCTCTATGTTTGAATAGCCATATGCAATATAATAAGATTTCAACCAATCAAAAGCATTATTATGCGCAGAAGAACCGACAGTTTTGATTCCGAAATCTTGAAATTTTTGTAGCTTTTGATGAACAGAATCATATTTAACTTGATCTACTATCGATTGATAAAACGGATTTAACTCTTGTGCAGCCGCATTAATAGAAAAAACAAATAATGGTAGAAATATATACTTCATATTCTCTAAATTAATTAATCAACAGTAAAACGTAAAAGATTAAAAATTATTCAAAATAGTTTTTAATTCTTCGATACTTTCTGTTGCTTTTTTCTTGATATGCGTAATAGATGAATTGGTATAGGTATCTGATGGATCGATATAGATAATTGGGACATTTGTTTTTGCATAATCTTTGAGCGAAGCAGCTGGATACACTTGCATCGATGTTCCAATAATTACCAAAATATCTGCCTTTAAAACCTCATCAATCGCATTTTCTATTTCCGGAACCATTTCGCCAAACCACACAATATGCGGACGAAGTTGATTTCCATCTTCAGCCAAATCTCCAAGTTTGATATGTTTATTCCAATCAATAATTTGATTCTCATCTTTTTCGCTTCGCGCTTTTCTCAATTCGCCATGCAAATGAATTATTTTAGAAGAACCTGCTCTTTCATGCAAATCGTCTACATTTTGAGTGATAATTACAACTTCAAAATCATTTTCTAACTCTTTCAAGAAATGATGCGCAGTATTGGGTTCAACATCGAATAATTGTTTTCGACGTTGATTATAGAATTCTTGAACCAATTTTGGGTTTCTTTGATAACCTTCAATCGAAGCGACTTCCATAATATCATGATTTTCCCACAAACCATTGGCATCTCGAAAAGTAGAAATTCCACTTTCAGCACTAATTCCAGCTCCCGTTAAAACAATTAGCTTCTTTTTCATTTCGAATGTATTAATTGAAGTAAATATAACTTTATAAAACAACAAAACTCCATT